>NZ_JACUTS010000011.1 GCF_014859695.1 Sulfurimonas sp.
ACTCTTTAAACCCGTAACGCTCAACCAAAGTTTCCAAAATATGCTGCAGATTGACGCCATGCAACGGATTGTTTTTGTTTTTTTCTTCTTCGCTCATTTTTTTCCTTTAGTTGTATTTTTACTATTCAAACATGTCTGAATACTATTTAGATAAATTACTCTTAGTTGGTTGTTTGACATCTATTTTCTCCGGGTGTTTTGTTTGATTGAAACTATGAATTGGTAGATAAGATATACTACTGCGCTTTTAAAAATAAGCAAATCAATCGTTATTGTTTCAGTTGTCATAATTGAAAATGGATTTATTAAATTTGAAATATTGTCCAATGTCATACTACTATATAATAAAAAGAGCATCATGGTAATAAAATGTGCAGTTGTTATGCAGTTTAGTTTTTTTATAAATAAAAATTTTTTACAAATCAAAATAAACATACTTATAAAAGCTACAAATAAACCAGCAAATAAAACTCTGTCTGGTAAATATACAAAACCATCTTTTAAAAACTTGTAAACATAAGAAATATTAATTATCCAAAGCAAAACCAAAACCCAATCTTGCGAATGATTAGATGAAATTTTATGGAGTTTAAAAACAATCCAATCCTTAAAATTATCTTTTTTAATTTCTGAAAGCTCTTCATCTCTTTTGTGCATCTCTAACGCATAAAATTTATTAGCTTCAATAATATTGTCTTGCTTTTCAAAAGAGTGTTTGATGATTCTAGCAGTTTCACGGTTTTCAATATTTTTAGCTTTTAAGACATTTTCATTCTCATTTTTCATATCTAAAAAATTCACTTCTTTTTTAAAAATTGCATTTTTGAGATCAATTGTTTTATGTACTATTGCTTCATTAAAAAATACATTTTCCTCAAATAAACAATAATTAAATTTTGTATCTTCATAAAAATGTGTTTTGACAAATATAGCCATACCTCCAAAACGAGCTTCATTAAATTTAACTTTTTTTAAATTGCTTTGGCTAAATGATGCAGAATCCATAAAATTTATATTTTCCATATTCAGTAAAGCTATATTGTTGCAATCTATTAAATGAAATAATTTATAAAAAGTTTTATCATTTAACTTGAGTTTTTGATCTTTAAAATCACAACTTCTAAATTCAATATAAGCATTAAGTGAGTCATTCAGGTGCACTTCTTTTTCAAAAGTACAGTTGTTAAAAATTACAGATTCTTTAAACTCGTACCGTTGTAGATTTACCTCATCTAAGAAAGTGCAGTTATTAAATTCGATATGGCATTTTTCTATCAGCTTGTCGACATAATAACCTTCTGGGCTTTGTTCACAATCATGGTTGAGGTAACTTTCATGAAGAAAATAAAAATTGCTAATTTCTGAAGTTGCGTCATATCGGTCATCTTCATAATCTTTTTGAAATTTTGGAAAAACAATAGAATTATATTGAATATAATAGTGATCTAACTCTTCTTGTCCTCTTTCACAAGTATATTTTAAATTTAAATCATTTTGAATTTGTTGCCAAAATTTATCTTTGTTTTTATTCAGAGAATGGAGGATACATAAATTAAATTTAGTACCAAAAATAGTATTTTTTTTAAATTCTTGATTACATTTTAAACAACTAAAAAATTTCATTTTTCATCTTTACTAGAAAATACATTTTTGATATGCTGACTTGAATATTCTATTTCAGGATACACTTTGTCAATAGTTACACCTAGTGTACCTAAGGCTTTCCTAATGGAATCAGCAAAGCTTTTATCACACATCATAGCTTCTGCGCCAAAGTCACATAGCTTAAAAGTATTCAGTTTAAAATGTTCATCATCTGCACATTCTTCCAAAGAAAATGCTTCTTTTTTTCCATCATTTAAACCAAATATTGCGAACAATCCAGCTTGATTGATTATTCGTTGAGAGTTATGTTTAGGCTTGACAAATACTACTGACTTATCTAAGTGTTCCATCCAAATCATATCTTGAAAATAAGGCTTTTCACCTTTAATTTCATGAAGTAAATATTGTAAATCATGATTATTTTGAGTTATCAATTTTCCTAAATCATTTTTTAAATTTTTATTTAATTTTTTACTTTCTGATGAATTTATATATGAAAATCCTCTTTTACCCATTCTTTTGCATACGTTATATTTTCCTATATTTCCATTATCGTTGAAATAATTATCAACAATATTAACATTAAAACTATCATCTATTTTTGAAAAATTTGCAAATACAGAAACTGCATCGCTATCGTAGTATTTTATTTTATTTTTTTTTATGGCAACGATTTTGATAGTTGAGCAAAAATTCGCATAATCATCTGTGTCAACAGCCATATAAAGTGCCAATAGTGGATTTGTGGTAAAATCAAGCAACCTCGTAGGCAGTCCATAGTGTTGCATAATAGAAAGTTTGTCAATTGTAGTTTTTGCATTATCAAAAATATTTGGATATCTCAGCTCAAGTTCTCTAAAAATTTTGTGCTCATTTTTTAAAAAACCATCCCTGAATATACTTGGAGTTGTCGACTCATGAAATTTATTTTCACCACGATAAAATATTTCGTAATTATGCAAATCTATGGATTCTTTAGTTATGTACTCATCTATTTTTTTTAGAAAGTTTGTTATTGGTTCCATATTTTTCCCTTATTTCTCATAATCATACTCAAGCCCGATATCCAATCTTCCCTCAAGTGCAACCATTTTATCGTCATGTTGCTGCAAGAGGATTTTTAAAAATATATCTACTATCTTGTACTCGCCTTTTTGCAGTTTTGCTATAAGTCCCATGTTTTCTAGTGATACTCTAGTGTTGTAAAGTGTGGCTGAATCCACATCATGACTAAGGTTATTTGCCATTTCATAGACCACTTCAAAATGGTGCTTTTTAGATTTAAGTTTTGCTATAAGCTCGTCAAGATAGGCTCTGTTTTCTATTACCCTAAAGCTTATAGCCTCAAGAGCGGAGCTGTAATCTATGGGCTTTTTTTCTAACATGGCGTTTATGTAAAGCGTTTGGAGTACTTTTGCGCTGTACTCAGGATGACCTTCTAAAAAAGTTATGGTGCTACGCAAAAGCTCTGCGTCATAGACAATGCCTTGTTTGTCAAACTCTGTTTTGGTGTAGTCAAAAAGTTCATCAGCGTCAAGACCGTCTAGCTTTATCACACTTGCAAAATGAAAAAATGGGGATGCTTTGCTCTCAAAGATTTCAGTCATTATCGATTCGATGCTTCCTAAAAAAACATATGTAATATTTTCATGGTGCTGTGCAACTGAACGAAGCACTTCTAGGATATTTTTGTCATAGAGTTTTGTGATGTCTTGAAACTCATCAAATATAACTTTGATATTTGCACCTTTTGAGGTCGCTATGCTATCTACTACGTTTAAAGAGTGGATAAAAAGCTCTATGGGGTCACTCTCTTTACTAACCAAATCAATAGTCACTTCTGCCATGTCAGGAATGGAGATGGTTTTGATAGATTTTAAAAGCTTTAAAAGTGAGTTTTTTGTCTGTCTGATGAAGTTTTCAATCTTTACAAAACTATATGCACTGTCTACTATTTGTTTGGACAACGAATCTAGAGAGTGATGCAGTCTTATGTCAATGTAGATAAAATCATAACCTTTTTCGTAGTCAAACATATGCTTGATGAGCGATGTTTTTCCAAATCTTCTAGGAGCTTTTATCATAATATGCTGATTGTTATCAAGATATGATTTGAAAAGTGGGAGATGTTTTTTTCTATCTATAAAATCTTTTCCTTTTACGGGGCTTCCACTTTGAAACATTGGTATCCTTTGTTGGAAAAATATAAATTGCTTGTATTATACTATATATAATATACTTATATAGTTTTTTTCTATATAGAAAATATTTAGTTAAAATACAAAGGTAGCATTTTTTACCTCTATGATGGTAGATTTTATACCCTTATGCTATAGAATTTTATAAATTCTTTCATGAGATTGCTTCACTTCGTTCACAATGACGAGGAGGCTTTGCTCGCAATGACAATTATTAAACATCACTCCCTACCGCACATTACTCTATAGTCGCAAAACAGGCAGTTTTTCGCATCTTCACACTTGCTAAAGTTTACATCTTCTATGTTTAGCAAATCATTCACATGCGACTCCAGAAGTGCCAATTTCTCTTTTAAAAGCGGTTCATCTACTATTTTGGACTCTTTTAGGTCGTAGTATCCGCACTCTGTTATATTGCCTAAGCCGCCCGCCAGCAGATAGTAGAACTCCAGCTGGAAGTCTGTAGCCTCTGTGAAGTTTTTCTCAGTGTAGAGAGGATATGCGCCTGTTTTGTAGTCAAGTACGGCTATCTCATTTGCACATTTATCTATTCGGTCTATTACGCCCTCTAGTGTCACTCCTGCGAAGCTTGTCTGCATCTTCTCTTCACATCTATATACCTGCCAGCCCTTTGCAAATCTCTTTACTTCGTTTTCGCAAAACAGTTCCATTCTTCTCTTTTGCATAGCTATAAGGTACTTCTCAAGCTCACTCTCTCCGCACGCATTATCAAGCTCTGCATGCAGATCTTTTTTCAGCATCTCTACGTCGTCATAAGAGCTTTTTTTGCCATAGAGCTCTTTTAGCGCTTCATGAACATCCAAGCCGATTTCATACTCTTTAGGCATATCTTTTGGTATCTCATGTCCCTCTATATGCTCTATATATTTGTGGTAATATTTTCTCTTGCATGTAAGAAATGTTTTTAGTTTTGTGGCTGAGAGGTTTTTGCCCCTGAAACTGTACTCTAAAACTATCTCCTCTTCCTCTTTGACTTTTGGCGCTGGGCTTGCAAAAAGCACTCCGGCATAAGAGTCTTCGCCGTAGATGCTACTCTCTTTTATGCCAAGCTGTTTTAAAAACCTTGAAGCGCTGCTCTCTTTGGATTTTACAAAGGAGATTGCGACCTCTTTGCTTGAGTTTATAAGCATCTCATAGTAATGTTTTTGCAGATTTTCCCTGTCGCTCATGGTCGGCAGGTTTGCCATCTCTCTTACATGTGTGTTTAAAAACATATCTTTATCGCTTTTTTTAGGAACGTTACTGTCGCTAAAATCAACTATCACAACCGCGTCAAATTCAACAGAGCGGGTCTCTAAAACACCCATGACGGTTATCTTTCCGCCTCTTACATCATCGATTGTCCGGCTTGAGAGCCTTTGGAGGAAAACAAGCAGCAGAGATTTCACGCTCATCTCTCTCATAAAAGGGAGGATGTTTTTAAGACCGTAAAGCTCCTCATTAAAAATCTTAAGCTCTCTTTTGGAAGAAAAACTCTCTTTGTAGCTCTTTAAAAACTCTAATATCTCTGTATCTTTGCTTTTTTTTGCATAGATTGAGCGAAGCGGAGCGTAAAACTCATCCCCGACTCTCTCTAGTCTCGCCTCATTCTCTTTAGAATCCTGCTCAATATAGCTGCATGTCGCATCGAGTTTCTCATAGATGGAGGTTGTGCTAAACGGCTCTCCCATGGCAAAGTTAAAGTTTGATTTTGTATCGAAACTCTTAAGCAGCTGCGCAAACTTCTCATCGGGCAAAATAACTGCAATGTTTTCAGCCCTGTAGCCCATCTGCACAAAGTCATATATCTTTTTTTTGACAAATGCCGCCTGCAAAAGAGGCTCGCTAAAGGACTCACATGTCACTTTAGTGTTTTGCTCTATCATCTGTTTGTGAAATATCTCTTTTGTATTTAGCGAGATTTTATATCTGTTTCCAGCCTCGAGTCCTATGCCTAAAGATAAGAATTTTTTTTGCATCTTGGTGTTAAATCTGCTCGCACTAAAGAGAATATTTATGCTGCTGAACTCGCAGCACTTCTCTAGAAGTTCAAGCTCAAAGTTTGTCAAATGACCATCAACATGAAGCTCTATATTTTTATATTTTTTTATGTACGCTCTGTTGAAAGTGTAGAGTTTTGGCAGAAATATTCTATCTAGAAGTTTCCGCTCCCTGCAGAGTGCCTCATATCTTACATATAGCTCCCCAAGTATGGCTATATGCTCCTCATACTCGCCGTAGATGTCCGAGGTTGCCAAATCTTTTATGTCGTACATCTCTGCACTTAACTCTTCAAAAAATTTAAATATGTAGGATGAGTTTTTTGTAAAGGTGAAAAAGTTTCTCTGGATTTGAAGATTTGTGAAATTTTTAAAGTCGCTTGCCTCAAGCAGAAGCAAAATCCTGCCATCTTCATCGAGCGCCTTAAAATCTTCGACCATACAGAGCTTTGAGATAAATTCACTCATAGTAATATAGTTTGGAAGAAAGAGGGTAGAACCCTCTACATGGAGAAGTTTTTGTCTTATTGCGCGAGCCGAGGGGAGGACAATCAAAGATTCATTCATAGGCTAATTATAACCTAATATTCTATGATTTCCTTGGCTCTCGTATCTGCTTTTACGTTGTAAAATCTATGAAGTTCCTCTACCGCTACTTTAGCCATAACGTCCCATCTTCCCTCTTGCGGAAGCTCAATCGAGTCAAAAGTGTAGACTCCGTTTTCTATTTTTGGATTGCTTAACTCTTGATCATGCTTATGGTTGTTTGGTCTGGTTACAATAACTTTTATTTGGGCATCATTTACAGGGTTAGAATCAATATCGCTAACTCTATATTTTATAGTGCTGTTTTGCGTACTGAGTCCATCTGTTATATACTCTATTTTATACTTTTTGTTAAATGCTATAGCAGATTCTAAGATATCGTTTACTTTTGCATTTGCTTCATGATAATCCATCATATAGGTATCACTTTTCTCAACAGGAAGAGTATTGGCAACTATTACCGTAGCTACACAAGCGCCAAATATAAATATGATTGAAGCAGCAATCGAGTAAGGCCAAATTCTACCGTTGCTTAGATTCATTTTTTTGCCTTCTAATATATAATTTTCTTTTAATGTAAAGAAATATACCATAAAAAATAAAACCGTAGAACAACACTTTTACAAGAAAAATGCTCGTCTGATTTGCACTGCCCACTGCATTCTCTAGCACAATTCCCTTGCTTTTGGCAATCTGCTCTGCAATATCTGCATAGCCGTTAAACATAGAACCTGAATACTTCCCTAAAAGCTCGTCCTCTTTTGCTTTTTGAGCAAGCAGAGGCAAAATCGTACCGCCGCTGCTCATGTCGCTAAAATCCATGTTGAGAAGTGCGACAACAAATGCTTGAACGGATGATGAAACAGGGCTTAACACCTGTTTTTTATCAAAATACTCATATAATGATGTCTGGTTTGCATAAATATCAACTTTTGAGTCCATTTCAGAAAACGTAAGCAAAATAGTAGGCTCGCTAAAATCTTTCATCAGCTCTTTTTCATACTCTACTATACTCATCTTCTGCGGCAACTCTTTAAGCATTACAAGCCTTAGAGATATTCCGGTTTTTTGATGTAGCTCTAAGCCAAGTTTTTCAACCTCTACATTAAACGCAGGATTAAAAATAAGTTCATCTTTATATAAATAGTTTGCAAAAAGAGAAGTGTTAAAAAGCAGTGCTAGTATGAGGGCACCGAGCCCTCTTGAAAACTTCAAAGAAATTTCCTAGCCGATAAAAAGATGATTTGGCGTTAAAACCGCGTAAAGAGTATACAGAGCCATTATAACCAGACCCCATGAAATGATTTTTTCCATTCTACACTCCTTACTTAACATCTACCAAATGCTTAGCGTTATCAACGCTCTTCATTTGTATAAGATGCTCATCTTTAATATCATAAAAATTTGTCGCACTTGTGTTTTGAACATTTATTGCCCAAGCTGTTAATCCAACCAAAATAACTAAAAGCAAAACAGTTGCTATTAGCATGCCGGTTATACCGTCGAGAGAAAATATACTTCTGTTATCATTCATCCCTGACTCCTTATTTACTTATGTTAACGATGTAAGCGCCAACAGCTTCTTTTTGCTTATCGTTAAGTCTGTCAAATTTGGGCATAACTCCGATTATGCCTTTTTTGCCATGTGTGAGAACATTGTTAACCAATGCAATATCAAATTCTCTAACATTTGGGCTTAAACCCTCGACACCTCTACCGTCCTCTCCGTGGCAAGATGCACAAGTACCTGCAAATATATCCGCGCCCTTACCGCTAAAACCGTTAGCGACATAAGCAGAAACTATATCTATTTCAGCATCGGTTATAGGAGCATAGCCTGTGTTGGCATTCATTAACCCATTGCGATCGGGCATCGGCATCTCAAAACCTATAAGTTGGTTGTTTGAACCATTCTCAATAACAGCCTTGACTGATGCTTCATCCATTCTAATATTTAAATTAGCCGCTTTCCCGTCAATACCATCAGCACTGAGACCATGGCAAACTTTACACTCTGCCAAGAAAACAGATTCGCCCATCTCCACAAGCTTATCGCCCGTAATGTCTTTATATTTTACTTCAAATTTTGCATTGTGCGCAGCAACATCTTCGTTGTACTCACCGATTTGTGAATATGCATTTACCGGATAACCGATTGTAAAATACCACATTCCCCATACCATAGTAAGTAAAAACATAACTGCCCAACCGGTCGGAACACTGTTTTTAAACTCGCCAATTCCATCCCAATTTTCATCCGCAAGCTCACCGGATGCAGTATCGACCTGCATCTGACGTACATACTTGATTACGACGAAAACAGTAATTATTACTAGTGCAATCGCTCCCGTAACTGCAAGTACATTGACAATATCATCATTTAAACCGCCCTTTGATCCACCGACAGATAAATATGTCAGTATCAACATCAAAGCAGTAAATATGATTCCCCCAAGATAAAGCTTATTCATATCTCTCTCCTATTTCTCTGCGCACCCTCAAGGGTGCTTTTGTCATCAGACTTCGGTGACACCGGAGCATCATCCAAGTCGTCTTTAAGTGCCATATCACTATAACTCTCATAATCTACTCCATCAACATCTTTCTTCTTGGTATAGAGATGGTATATATAACCATACAACGCTATGACAAGCAATATTATTAATGTAAAGTATCCGTATGCTTGTAATTGTGCTATATCCACTACAAACCTCTACTTAAGACTATTCATATATGCAATTAATGCGACTATCTCAGGAATCTCGCCACGTGCCACAGCATCTTTGACATCTTGATCTCTCATATCTGCTGCAATAAGCTTCGCCTCTTGGAGTGCCAACTCATTTGCTTCTGCTATACTAGCGCCCATTTTAACAATTTTTTTAGAACCGTCTCTCATAGGTACCGGCTCATTGTAAGGAACTGAGAAGTATTGTGCTACCGTCAACTGCTCTGCAAAAGCAGTATCAATATCTGCTTTATTTGCAAACATCCACTTGTATGCAGGCATAATCGAGCCTGGAACAACAGAAGCAGGATCTTTCATATGATTTTCATGCCAGTCGGTAGTTCTATAGTTACCAACACGCATCAAATCAGGTCCAGTTCTTTTTGAACCCCATAAAAATGGTCTGTCATATGCATACTCGCCGCTTAGAGAGTAGTGACCGTAGCGGTCAGTCTCTGATTTAAACGGACGAACAAGCTGCGAGTGACATGCATTACAGCTGTTTTTAATATAAACGTGACGACCTGCCAGCTCTAAAGTAGAGTATGGAGCCGTACCGATTACGGGACGAGATGCTTGAGCAAAGTTTGGAAGAATTTCAACCAGACCGGCAAAAGCAATTGTTACGAATACACCTACCGCAAAAAAGAACGGATGTTTTTCTAACCAATGAAACATATTAAATCCTTTCTATTACGCGCCCATAGGCGATGCATTTTGTAGCTCACGCTCTTCAACAGGGCGAGCAGACATAGTTTTATAGATGTTATAAGCAAACATCAAGAAACCAACTAAATAGAGTAGACCACCTATACCACGAATAGTGTAGTAAGGATGTAAAACAGTAACCGTATCAATAAATGAGTATGCTAAGTTACCAAACTCATCATGCGCACGCCACATCATACCCTGCGTAATACCTGCAATCCACATAGAAGTGAAGTATAGAACAACACCCAGTGTTTGGATCCAGAACTGCGCAACCATTAAAGACTTAGAGTAAATCTCACGTTTAAATACACGCGGAGCCATATGGTAAAGCGCAGCCATAATCATAAAGCCTACCCAACCAAGAACACCATCATGAACGTGACCAACAATCCAGTCGGTAAAGTGTGCTATCGCATTAACTGATTTAATCGCTTGAATAGGACCCTCTAATGTTGAGAACATATAAAAAGTCGAAGCTAAAATCATAAACTTAATCAACGGAGAAGCCGCAACTTGTTGCCACTCACCCTTCATTGTAAGAAGCATGTTGATAGCCGAACCCCAAGACGGAAGAATCAATATTATGGAGAATATTGAGCCCATTGTCTGCATCCAATCCGGAACGGTTGAATACAAAAGGTGGTGCCCGCCAGCCCATAGATAAACAAACATTAGTCCCCAGAAAGAGAGAAGTGAGAGTTTATATGAGTAGATTGCCTGACCAGACTCTTTTGGTAAAAAGTAGTAGATCATAGCAACAATAGGAACCGTAAAACCAAATGCAACTGCATTATGCCCGTACCACCACTGAACTAACGCATCATTTGTACCTGCGTACATAGAAACAGAGTGATACCATGCACCTATGCCAGATTCACCTGCAGCCGATGCTCCAAGCATTGTAGGAATAGCCATATTGTTAAAAAGATAAAGCATAGCTATACCTAAGAATGTAGCAATATAGTACCAAATAGAGATATAGAGTGATTTTTCACGGCGTATACCGATAAGACCGAAAAGACCCATACCCCAGATAACCCATACAACTACAACTCCAATATCAATCGGCCACTCAAACTCCGCATACTCTTTTGAAGATGTAACACCCGCAAAAAGCGAAACGACAGCTGCTGTAACAACAACCAAATAGAGCCAGAAGTGTATCTTGCCCAAAGTCATCAAGAACTTTGACTCCGCCATTGACACTTTTAAAACACGTTGACCAACATAATACCACGTTGCAAAAACACCGCTTAGCGTAAAACCAAATATAACCGCATCTGTATGCAGCGGACGAAGACGACTAAAGTTAGTGTATTCAGCCAAGCCTTCTCCAAGAATTAAGTTAACCCCTGGAAAAGCAAGCTGAAACGCTAAAATTACACCGATGAGCATACCAACAATTCCTAAAACAATTGTTGTAAACATGAACATCTTTGCAACTGTATAGTCGTACTCTAATGGACGATTCTCCATATATAGCCTCCTTAAAGATTCAAAGCAATTAAGTCTATTAAATTAAGCTAAATTTATTAAACTAATTAACAGGTAGTATAATAACAGTATAAATGTTTAAAATTTCTTAAATAATGACAACTTTTTGACAAACTTTGCAAATTTGTTAATTATTTGTTTACAATTAACGTAAAATTAACAATTTGCTGTTATATGAAGGATTTGGACGGACGAATCCTTATCTTTTTATCAAAGATAAGAACTCATTGAAGATATATCTGCTCTCTTTTGGTCCAGGACTTGCTTCGGGGTGATGCTGCACTGAAAAAATTGGGGCATTTTTGTATTTTAGTCCCTCAATCGTATTGTCAAAAAGATTCATATGCGTAATCTCTGCAACCTCTACAATATTCTCTGCAACATTGTAGTTGTGATTTTGAGCCGTAATCTCAACAAGCCCTGTTTTTATATTTTTAACCGGCTGATTTCCGCCATGGTGACCAAACTTGAGCTTGTATGTATCGTATCCATGAGCGATTGAGAGAAGCTGATGCCCCAAACATATTCCAAACATAGGTACTTTTGCGTCTATTAGCTTTTTTATCTGCTCTTGCTCATGCTTAAGAACCAATGGATCGCCTGGGCCGTTTGAGAGGAAAACACCGTCAATCTCTTTTTTGTTGTATCTATCTATAAGGTTTTGCGCGCTAAAGTCATTTGGAATAACCTCAACACCCATCTTCGCACCCACTAGCTCGTTTAAAATATTTCTCTTTACGCCAAAATCCAAAACTACTATATTTGCTTCGGGCTGCGGCGCTGCATTATACTCAAACTCTCTATCATCATAAACGGACTGTGTATGCATATATGGAGTTTTCGTGCTGACCTGCTCTATATAGTTGACATTTTCTATTCTAGGGCTATTTTCTAAAATCTTTTTAAGCTCCTCTTTGTCGCTTATCTCTGTTGAAGCAACCATCATCATAGCGCCTTCGCGTCTTAACATCTTTGTTATATATCTTGTGTCAATGTCGCAAATACCCATAACATTTTGCTCTTTTAAAAAATCGGCAAGCGAACCCTCTGCTCTAAAGTTAGAGTATCTCTCTTGATATTTTCTAACAATCACTCCCTTTGCATGGGCAGCACTGCTCTCCATGTCTTGAGAGTTGACTCCCACATTGCCTATCTCAGGCATAGTAAATGTCACAAACTGTCCTGCATAAGAGGGGTCTGAGACTATCTCTTGATATCCGCTCATAGAGACGTTAAAAACAACCTCTCCCACTACGTTGCCCTCAGTGCCGAAACTGTTTGCTTCTAAAAAAGTTCCATTTTCAAAATATAACCAAGCTTTTTTCAAACTACTCATGTTCACTACTCCATGCCTCTTTTTGAAAGCTCTTCTTTATAAAGCTTTTCATATAAAATATCAAATTCATCAGTTCCGGGAATATATCTTTTTTTATATGTTCTGATTTTATCCATGATGATAGTATCAAGTTCAGAAGCTTCCGTAATAAATGATGTGATTGCATTATAAATAATATTTTTTATACGATTTTCCGTCACATCAAAGTGGATTAAATCCTCTTCATAAAGCTCATCTAGAATTTTGTGTGAGAGATCAGAGTATCTCTCCTCATAATTCAAAAGCACGCCGAACTCCGGAGCTAATTTCTTTTTAATCATAAAAAAGAGCTGTCTCTCATCGACGAGATTAAACTCTATCTCCTCTTCATTTTCTTCACATATCTCATGCACCTTCTCTTCAAGAGCCATCTCCTGCTTGACATCATGTACTAATATCTTCTCGGCCTCTTTTGCAACGTTCTCAAGACCCTTTGTCATCGTAACAACACCACTTTTATTTAAATCAATTGCGATCTTATTGGCTATATGAGGTATAGTTTTAAGTGATATTTTCATCGACGGACCTTATTTGTTCAGAATTAAATTTTTGTATTTTACAATAAGTAAGGTTAGTTTACGATTAGAAAAAGGTTATTTTGACAAAAGTGTGCCAAGCTTTTCTAGCTTCTTGAGTTTACGCCAAAATACTCTTCAAACATATCTTTGGTTAATGGCTTAGAGAAGTAGTAGCCTTGCAATATATCACAACACTCTTTGATTAAAAACTCTTTTTGCAACTCTGTCTCTACGCCCTCTGCAACAATCTTTAGGTTTAAATTTTTGGCAATATTTAGTATGGTTTTTACCATATTTGTACTATCGATTGAATTATTCAACTCAAATATAAACGATTTATCTATCTTTAGCTCATCTATAGGGATTTGACTCAGATAGCTAAGGGATGAGTATCCGGTACCAAAATCGTCCATGGAGAAACGAATACCACATTTTTTTAGCCTGTTCATCTTTTTAATGATAATGCTCACATCCTCAGCAACACTTGTCTCAGTCATCTCAAAGACTATTTTTGACCTTAGCTCATCACTTAGATACTCTTTGCAGAGTTTCTCTACATCATCTATAAATGTTGTGTGAAATATCTGTCTCATGCTTATGTTAATGGAGAACTGTTCAAGTTCTATACCTTTTTCATGCCACTCTTTAAATGTTTTAAACGCCTCTTGGAGAATAAAGTAGCCAAGCTCTATAATAATGCCCGTCTCCTCTGAAATAGGTATAAATTCATCTGGAGAAATAAAACCAAGCTGTTCACTGCTCCAGCGAGCAAGAACTTCACACCCTATTACCTTGCCTTTAAAATTTAACTGAGGCTGGTACACAAGTGTTATTTCTCTATTTTCAATGGCAAAGTGCAAAAGCCTCTCAACTGAAAGCTTTCTCTCTATTCTGATGGAGAGCTCATTGTTAAACATAATAACACTGTCTCTGCCTTTTGCCTTTGCTTCATACATGGCAATATCGGCCTCTTTAATCAGCGTAGCGGCGCTGAGCGTTGGCTTGTCAATAATGCTTGCGCCAAGGCTGGCACTAATGTAGAGATAATGATCATCTATAATATATGTTTGTTTTATGCTATTTAGCAACTCTTTTGCAAAAATTTCTGCATCTGCAATGCACTCGTCTTTTGTTTTAAATTCAGCACTGAGTATGCAAAACTCATCACCGCCGAGCCTGGAGATATTTCCGTTATGCTCTTTTGTAAGATTTTGCATCCTCTCTGAGACCTCTATAAGCAATTTATCGCCTATATCATGCCCCAATGCATCGTTAATAGTTTTGAAGTGATCTAAATCAATAAGTATAAGATACATATATTTATTGCTACTTTTTTGAATTTTTATAGCGTCTTCAAGCAAATCTATAAAGTGGCGTCTGTTCCCAAGTTTCGTCAGGTAATCTCTGTATGCCTGCGCATGATTTTTTATTAGATAGTTATATGTATTTCTTGAACCGTATAAGAGAACCCATGCAAGAACAAGCGTAAGTATGGCTATTACATAAGAGTAGAACTCTCCTATAAAAATAAGGTAAATTGTAATTGGAAACATTGACGAGATAAGGATTAAAACTGCCAACTTTTTTTCTGAAACAAGAATGGTGGTGGCAACTACAGAGACGCCGAGCTGGGTAAAAATTGCCAGATAATGAAGTTGTAAATTATCTCGGGCGATATAGACCAGAAACATTATCGTCCATGTCGAGAAGTAGAAAAAGATAAAATATCTTACCTTGCTTAGCCACTCCTCTTTTTGTTTAATCGTATACTCGTTATCAGCGTATGCCCTATAGAGAATATACCCCCAGTATGAAACACCGAGGACTAAGAGGTACCACAATATTTCTATAAAATATGATTCATATACTATGCCAAATATTACATAGGAGAAAGCCGTTGTAGAAAAAAGTGCTATTAGTACGAGGATTTGTCTATGCATAAAATCGTAAAAACTAATATTTTTAAGCACTAAAAACCCTTACACCTAATTGCTCTCAATCAATTCTAACTAAGATTTCTTAATATTAATTATTTTGATAACAGCAAAGTCAATTCCGATGCTCTTTTTGCATCCATTTTACTCAAAATAGTTCCGACTGTTTTTGGTTTTAAAGAAGTAAGTATAGCTGCGGCATCTTGGGGCTCCATCTCTGAGAGTACGCTTGCCGCGCTTGCCGCTTTCATTTTTGCAAAAGTCTCGGACATTTTGTCCATCTTGACATCTTTTATCTCTTTTAAAATCTCTTCATTTTTTTTGAGCATTTTTTTTATCGTATTCTCTTTAGTTGAGATTTCTGCCAATTTTTTCTCAACCACCTCTTCATCTTGAGAAACCGTTACTTCTCTTTTTTTGAGCAGCTCTTCCGTTGCCGTCTTTAGCGCGCTAAGAGCCTGTTTTTGCTCATCTATTCTCTCAAGCTCTACAAGAAGTTCGCTCTTTCTTGCTTTAAATATCTCCGTACACTCAAAAAGTTTATCGCTGGTCTCTAGCGCACTCAAAGTTGCTAAAGTAAAAAAAAGAGCTGTGAATAGTTTTATCATTTTTTCTTCCCGTTATAAGCCATCAAAGCAATTTCATCCAGATTTTTTGCCTCTGCTACTTTTCTCTTATTAAGCTCTTGTTTTATCTCTTGAAGTTCTAAGTATTGAAATTTTTCATGTTCCATCATATCGACTTTTAGTTGCTTTTTTGCTTGAGTGACCTGATTTGAAGCAAATGAAACCCACTCTTTGTTATGAAGTATGAGCTCTCTTTGAGATCCAAGCAAAACTCTTGAAGCGAGCATATCGCTCATCTTACCGCTCTTTGGCGGTTCAACGTCCTCAAGCGAGTTGTAAGACAACTCCAGCGCAATAGCAGCGCTGTTTAGGTTAGCGTTAGCTTTTTGTAAAGACTGTTCACTCTTTTGCATCCTGTTTTTTTTAAACTTGACCAATGGAGTAAAGCGAGTCTTCACAATCTTTCCTTAATTTTATTTCATAAAATGAAGGGAACCTTCTTTTGTATTATAACGCAATCGGAAGTAATTCCGATAGCTACGCTTCTATGCTAAAGCATGACTTAGAAAAAAACTAAATTTTTTTCTGAACGCTGGGTTTTCTCACAGAAAGTCTTACGACTACTTCGGCAGGAAGCCCATCACACTAGTGTGATTTCAGATTTTACTTATAAGATTATCGTATCTTCTCTCTCGGGAGATGTAGAAATTATACCTACTTTTGTTTTTGTAATCTCTTCAATCAGTTTAACATACTCTTGCGCTTCTTGTGGCAAATCTTCAAATCTTCTAGCCCCGGCAGAACCTCTCCAGCCTTTAAATGATTTATAAATCGGTGTTACATCTTCTAGATTTTGAGGGAGATAATCTATCTCTACGCCGTCCAGTTCATAGGCGACACAGATTTTGACCTCTTCAAATCCATCAAGGACATCCAGCTTCATAAGTGCCAACTCATCACAACCGTTTAGGCGGCTTGCATATCTACATGCAACCGCATCAAACCAGCCGCATCTTCTAGCACGACCTGTTGTTGTTCCAAACTCATGCCCCTGCTTACCCAGTCTTTTGCCCTCTTCACCCAAATCTTCACTTGGAAAAGGACCGTTGCCGACGCGCGTGCAGTACGCTTTTACGATGCCTGTTACTTTACCTATATCTTTAGCATTGATGCCAAGACCGGTACATGCACCGGCACTCACGGTTGAGCTTGAAGTAACATACGGGTATGTTCCATGATCAATGTCTAGCATCGTACCCTGAGCACCCTCAAGCAGAACTCTCTTGTTCTCTTCATCAAGCGCTCTCCAAATCATCTGCGTCGTATCTGTGATAAAAGGAGCAAGTCTTTTTTTATACCCCTCAAGTTCACTTAAAAGCTCAGCTTCGTTTGGTGTTTGGATTTTTAAAATATCAAACATCTCTCTATTTTGCTCAAAATAAGCCATAATCGAGCCGCAAAGTTTTGCAGGATTTAGAAGTTCGCCCACTCTCACACCTATGCGGTTAATCTTGTCAGAGTAAGCAGGACCGATTCCCTTGCCTGTCGTACCGATAGCTTTTTCGCCTTTTAGCTTCTCTCTAGCTTGGTCTATCATGGCATGGTAGCGAAGATTTAGATGAGCTTTATCGGAGATAAAAAGACGTCCTTCTAAACCCTCAAACTGCTCCATCTCTTTAATAATAGACTCAGGAGAGAGAACAACTCCGTTTCCGACAATATTAATTGCCTTTGGGTTTAGTACACCGGAGGGAATAAGGTGAAGCGCATGCTTTGTGCCATCAACCCATATAGTATGCCCTGCATTATGCCCGCCTTGGCTTCTGCAAACCATATCATACTCACATGCAAGCCTATCTACAATCTTGCCTTTGCCCTCGTCGCCCCACTGTATACCAACTATTAAATCTGCTTTACGACTCGGCATTTAGTGCCTCCCTGCATTGAACTTTTAGAAGTGCTATCATATGGCACTTTCCACTCTGAATTCTTATCATTTTACCTCTTTTACTTCGCTTTTGTTTCTATTAACACATCTGTATAGATTGCAAAACCCACAGAACTTAGCTCTGAATTTTTATATCTTCCACCTCTTGCATATACTTCATTTTTATCTATCACTCTAAAGAAGAGCTCATCATAGTAGAGCATTTTTGCATAGTACATCGGTGCCAATACGCTGTTTTGGCAAGAGAGTGCACCGCATAGATTTTTCATTTTTTGAAGTTCCGCTTTTATCTCAGGGGGAACTATCTCAAGCAGTTCATCTACTTGATGTTCATGTTGAAGGTAGACAAGTTTCTCCAGCCAATCAACTCTTAGATTTAAAAACTTCTCTATATTTACATGGCGAAAATCTTCAAGTGTCAGTTCATCAAACATTGAAACTAAAAGTTTTGGTATCATCATATTTGAAATCTGAACAAGTGGCTTAACTTCGAGTGCATCAAAAATCTCTACCGCTATGTTTAAAACCGATGAAAGTTTGCTCTCACCCATAAACTCAACACCTATCTGGTACTGCTCATCCGTAGGGTAACGAAAAACACTCTGAATATAGAACCATTTTTTATGTTCTGTATTGCGCCCAAGTCTCTTCTCTATGATTCGCACGACATCTATGGTTGAGTCGGCTCTAAGCGAGATGGAGTTGTTCTTCTCATCGTTGACTTTGATAAGCTCTCTCTCATCGGCAATACTTTTATGCTGATGATATGAAAATATCGGAGTAACAATCTCTTCAAACCCTTTAGAGTACAAGATATCGCTAGCAACTTTTTCTATCTCTCTTTTTATCTTAGCGCTATTGCCAAAGTAGAGTTTTGAACCGCTAGGAATCTCATGCTCTAAAATCATCTACACACCTACTTTGAAATATTTTTCATTAAATACTCTGTTTGCAGTTCCATCATAAGGTCTGCGACCGAGTTTTGCAAGAGAGAGCTCAATGGAGTTTACAACCCATGCAATCTCATAGGGAGCAATCAATCCCATCTGGTTTATACGAAAAATCTTACCATCCAAATGGTCTTGTCCGCCCGCAACATTTACGCCAAAATCATTTTTAAGCATTTTTCTGATTTGCGATGCGTTCTCATCGTCTACCGTTGTCATGGAGAGTGCCGGCATTTTTGGATAGATATGCAGACCCAAGGCTTCAAGCGCAGATTTAACGGCGTCGGCTCTTACCGCAGTCTCTTCGTAGAGCTTCTCTAGACCGCCGTTTTTCTCAATCGTCTCTAGTATCTCCAAAAGACCGATAGTAAGAGTTGTAGCCGCCGTCCATGCAGTAGTGTTTTTTCTTTGAGATTTTATCTCTGTTGCAAGGTTGAAGTAGTACCCTTTTCCTTTGCCTATCTTCTCTATCGCAGCATTGCTAAGACCCAAAATTGCAAGTCCGGGAGGAAGCATAAGTGCTTTTTGGCTTCCAGCGATTAGACAGTCGATATTTGTCACGTCAATCGCTTCAACACCCACAGCAGTAATGCCGTCAGCTATAATCATAATATTTGGATTAATCTCTTTAACAGCCTTTGCAATCGCCTCTACAGGGTGACGTAAGCCGCCTGCCGATTCGCTAATTTGAACTGCAATAGCATCAATGTTTGAGTTGTTTTTAACAGCTTCTACAACAGCTTCAACACTTACGGGAGTATCCCACTCGTTTTTAATCTCGATATTTCCAAGTCCATGAGCCGTGGCAATTTTGCCAAATCTCTCTCCGAACTTTCCTGAGTTTATATTTAAGAGCGTATTGTGAGAGAGGTTTATAACAGCCGCTTCCATGGCGCCTGTTCCGCTTGAGGCAAGCATAACGACTTCATCACTTTTAAAGAGCTCAAAAAGATATTTTCTTGTTTTTTCAAAAATAGCCTCAAATTCCGGAGTACGATGGTGCATCGTCTCATCACTCATGGCATTACGAACATTTTGAGGTACCGGAGTAGGTCCGGGCGTGAAAAGTAACATATAAAAGTTCCTAATAAATTATAATTTAAAACCTCGCATTATATCCAAATAACTTAAAGCCTTACTTTAGTTTTATGCTAGAATTGCAGCAAAGTTTCTAAACTTCTCATCACACAAAGGCTTTTATGACGGTATATGATTCGATAATTTTAGGCATAATTCAGGGTTTTACGGAGTTCTTGCCTATCTCCTCTACAGGACACCTAATAGTAGCAAGCAAATTTTTGGAGATTGAACAAAATACTGTCAATAAGGCGTATGAGGTCATCATCCAATTCTCGGCAATTCTTGCCGTAATCTTTAACTACAAAGATAAATTTACTATCAAAAAGATAGATCTCTGGATAAAGGTTTTTGTAGCTTTTCTTCCTTTGGCTATTATAGGCTTCATCTTCTCCTCCCAGATAAAGGAGCTCTTTAGCATAAATATAGTCGCTATTATGTTTATAATAGGAGGAGTGATATTTTTGATTGTAGAGAAATTTTTTGTACATGAAGATAAACAAACAATCCATGACGTAGAAAAAATAACACTCAAGCAGTCCATGATAATAGGTTTTGCTCAAGTCTTTGCTCTTATCCCCGGAACCAGCAGAGCGGGTTCAACCATCATCGGTGCACTTCTTGTAGGTCTAAGCAGAAAGGCAAGTGCAGAGTTTAGCTTTCTGCTTGCTTTTCCTGTCATGGCTGCAGTTGCCGCTTACGACTTACTGAAACATTATGAAGATTTTACACAAACAAATATCATTGTTCTAGCAATCGGGTTTGTCACCTCTTTTGTTGTCGCATACCTCACAATAAAACTCTTTTTAAAATTTTTAGAAAAATTTACCTTTGTCTCTTTTGGAGTTTATAGAATAGTTTTTGGAGTTTTTCTACTGTTTATGTTCAACTAGATTTTGCCTCTATTGTAACTCGGGAATAACATTTGCTTATGGGGGTTATAATTTATAGGGGAACTAGATGCGTACTTTACTTATATATAACTCTAAACTGGAGACTTTTTTAACTAAAATGGAAGATGCTCTTTATAGGCTAAGTCTGAAAGTTCTCTAGACTTTTAGAAAGTCTGTAGAATTACTTTTGCCAAACTTAGTGCTTTTGCGCGATGAGAGATGCTCTTTTTTGTCTCATCGTCCAGCTCGCCTAAGGTCTTGTCGTATCCAAGCGGAACAAACATAGGGTCGTATCCAAAACCGCCCTCCCCTATAGCCCTGTTTATTGCATTTCCGTACATCCAGCCGTGAACGGAGTATTCGCCCTCTTTTGTTACTATTGCTATAGCGGCAGTGTAGTGCGCCGGTGAACTCTCTACCCCTTTTGTTTTTAGAGCATCTATGAGTTTATACAGATTGTCCTTATCCGTTGCATCCGCTCCTGCGTATCTTGCACTGTAAATTCCCGGTTCCCCGCCAAGAATATCAACGCTTATTCCGCTGTCGTCTGCCAAGACTATTACATCTTTATCATTCAGGGCTTTAAAAACAGCTCTTGCTTTTATAAGAGCATTCTCTTTAAAGTCATCTCCATCTTCTACAATCTCGAACTCATCAATAAGTTCGCTGTAAGGAACTACCTCAAAATCTTCACAAAGCGCTTTTATCTCTCTTACTTTCCCCTTATTGGAAGTAGCCAGTACCAACTTCACATAACATCCTTGCAAATTACTTTAAACATAAGTTTTTTTGATTTAAAAAGTTTGTGTAAACAATCTTTTCAATATAATTACGCCATTATATAATATTTAAGGTAGATAATGTTTAAAAAAGTATTTCCCCTCTCAGCAATCCTCTCTCTAAGGTTTTTAGGTCTCTTCTTGGTTTTACCGGTCATCTCCATTTATGCACTTGAGCTTGAAGGATCAACTCCTCTTCTCGTAGGTATCGTCGTCGGCGGTTATGCATTGACTCAGGCTATTTTTCAAGTTCCATTTGGGACCATGAGCGATAAGATAGGCAGAAAACCTACTCTGCTTTTTGGTCTTCTCGTATTTTTAATCGGCTCAATTATCTGTGCATACTCCGACAATATATACACTCTTATGATTGGACGTTTTCTTCAAGGTGCAGGCGCGATTGGCTCGGTTATTACAGCTATGATCTCTGATTTGGTTGCGGAGGAGATTCGCGGCAAAGCCATGGCAATTATGGGCGCGTCAATTGCTCTTAGTTTTGCTCTTGCTATGGGGCTTGGACCTGTTTTGGGTGCTGCTTATGGGGTAGATTTTCTTTTTATACTTACAGCAATTTTTGCTCTTTTGGGAATAATTCTTCTTTTTACAAAAGTTCCCACACCTCCCAAAATCAAACATACATACCATGCAACGTCAAAAACTTCAGATATATTAAAAGATCCGAATCTCTTAAATATGATTATTATCAACGCGATGCAAAAAGGTCTTATGACTATCGCCTTTGTTCTTATTCCTATTATTTTGACAAGCGACACTTTTGCATGGGAGAAGTCAGACCTCTATATGGCGTATCTTCCTGCAATGCTATTTGGTCTTGTAGCGATGGGTCCTGCTGCAGTATTTGGCGAAAAATACAACAAACCAAAAGAGATATTTCTTCTCTCTATAGTTCTCTTTATTGGCTCGTTTTTGACTATGGGGCTTACTACTTCAAGCACCTTCTTTGTAGTTGGCGTTGTCATGTTTTTTGTTGCATTTAACATGATGGAGCCTCTTGTTCAATCAATGATTACCAAGTTTGCCAAAGTACACCAAAAAGGTACCGCTCTTGGTATCTCCAACTCTATCGCCTATTTTGCAACATTCGTGGGCGGTACGACTGCGGGGCTTCTTTTAGAGTTTAGCGATAGAGAAACAATCGGTATCTCAGTGGCTGTTGCAGCTCTCTTATGGCTTCTATGGACGCTAAAGCTTCAAAATCCGACCAGATACTCTCATCTCTACCTTCCACAAGATGATGTTGATGTCTCAAAGCTTCAAAGCCTTGAGCAAGAGCACATTGCAGAGTGGTATATAAACGATACTGAAAAACTTATTGTTGTAAAATATGTAAAAGATGCGATAGAGATGGAAGAGTTAAAAGCCAAAATAGCTAAGAAGTAAGGTAAGATTTAAAATCTTACCTCTTTCGCGAAGAGCTATTTTTCTGAAGAAAATTTGCTTCGCAACCGCTATTCGCTATTTTTGAGGGATAACGTACATGTTATAGTAGCGACCTTCAAACTTAGGCTCTTTGTCCATAACGCCAACATCTTCAACCATAGGCCAAATTCTTAGAAGTACATCTTTTGCAGCACTAGGGTTTGCCATTTCACGACCTCTTAAAAATACGCGAAACTTCACATGTTTGCCCTCTTCAAGAAACTCTCTTGCATGTTTGACCTTATATGCAATATCATTTTCTGCAATTTTAACAGAGAGCTTAATCTCTTTAACATCAATCTTAACCTGATTTTTTCTCTGTTCTTTTTGTTTCTTCTCTTCTTGGTACCTAAACTTACCGTAATCCATAATCTTAGCCACGGGAGGCTTTGCATCTGGAGCTATTAAAACCAAATCTAAACCCAACTCATTCGCTTTTTGCATAGCTTCATCAATTGAAATTATTCCTAAAGATTCTGCTCCATCTACATTACAACGCACTTCCGGTACACGAATATCGTCATTCATTATGACACGGTCTTTTTTGTTCAAAAATTTACCTCATTTATTTTAGTTTGTATAAGAGAAAGAAATTCGCTTTCACTTAAGTTATATTGTTCTCTCGTTCTTCTGTCACGAATCGCAACAGTTCGAGATGCAACCTCTTCATCGCCTATAACTACTAACATAGGCACCCTTGTTTTTTCCGCTGTTCTGACTCTTTTGTTTAAAGAGTCATTTTTAGAGTAGATTTCACTATCTGCCCCTAAATCCATCAACTTATCCGACAACTCCTTAGCGTAATCGTTGTGCGTAGAAGCGATTGGAACGATTGCGACCTGTGTCGGAGCGATAAACATCGGAAACTCTCCAGCGTAATGCTCCGTTAATATACCAATAAAACGCTCAAAAGAACCTAAAATTGCTCTATGAATCATGACAGGCTGAATTTTGTCATTGTTCTCGCCGTTGTACTCAAGTTCAAATCTCTCAGGCAGATTGAAATCGAGCTGAATCGTTCCGCACTGCCACTCTCTGCCGATTGCGTCAGTTATTTTGATGTCAATTTTGGGTCCGTAAAATGCTCCGCCGCCTTCATCTATCTCATAAACAAGCCCATTTTTATCCATCGCATTTTTTAAAGCCTGTGTAGAAACTTCCCACACCTCATCACTTCCAACTGCTTTTTCAGGTTTTGTAGAGATCATCATTTTGTAATCAAACTCAAATGTGGACATAATTTTATCTACAAAATCAACAACCTCTATAATCTGCTCTTCAATCTGGTCTGCTCTACAAAAGATGTGCGCATCGTCTTGTGTAAACTCACGAACACGAAAGAGCCCGTGAAGTGCGCCGGTCATCTCGTGACGGTGAACAACGCCATACTCAAAGTATTTAAGAGGCAGATCTCTGTACGAGTGCAAATCCTCTTCATATACTTTAATATGACCGACACAGTTCATAGGTTTTACGCCAAACTCTATCTCGTCAATATGCGTAAAATACATATTTTCGCCATAGTTTTGGTAGTGTCCAGACGTCTTCCAAAGATCGCTTCTTAACATCTCAGGACCGCGAACAGGCTCATATCCACGTTTTCTATGTGCTTTAAATAGAAGTGATTCTAGTCTTGCGCGAAGTCTTCCGCCTGCAGGAAGCCAGATAGGAAAGCCGGCTCCTACCTCTTCGCGGAATGCAAACATCTTCATCTCAGCACCAATTTTGCGATGGTCACGCTTCTCAGCCTCTGCCATCATGTCAAGGTAAGACTTAAGTGCCTCTTTATCAGCGAACGCTATACCGTAGATACGCGTTAGCATCTCGTTTTTGGAGTCTCCTCCGAGATATGCGCCTGCTATTTTTGTAAGTTTAAAGTATCTTATAAGCCCGATATTTGGAAGGTGCGGTCCGCGACAAAGGTCTTCAAACTCACCCTGCTTGTAGATAGAAACGGTCTCGCTCGGGATACGCTCCATGACTGCAAGTTTTAAATGGTCATCCTTGAACTTCTCTTTTGCCTCAGCCATGGAGATCTCATACTTCTGTATCTCATACTTCTTTTTAGCGAGTGAAAGCATCTCTTTTTCTATTGCCTTAAGGTCACCCTCACCTATCTCTTGTGTCGTTTTAAAGTCATAGTAAAAACCCTCTTTTACAGTTGGTCCCACAAAGAACTTTGCATCTGGGTAGAGCGATCTTATAGCCTGAGCCATAAGGTGTGCCGTTGAGTGTCGAAGAACCTCCAAAGAGTCGGGCGAGTTGTCAAGATGAATCTGCTTACCCTCAAAACCAAGCTCTTTGGCTGTCTGTAAATCGATAATCTCTCCGTTATGTTTTATTGCAATTACATTCAAAATTTTTATTCCTATTTCTCTATTTTATTAATGTTAAACACTGAAACGAACGCGTCCGTTTCAGTGGCAGGGACTAAAGTCCCTACAACCCCCTGAAGCTACGAAAAACAAGTTTTTCGAGAACGACAAAGTATTTTTCGATTAAATTTCCGTCTTTAAAACTGCTCCGTTTGAAGCATTTGAAACTAAAAGCTGGTAGCGCTTAAGCCACTTAGATTTAACCTCATTTTTATGAGGCTTGTACTCAGCTTTTCTCTTTTGGAGCTCATCTTCGCTTACATTAAGCTGCAAGATATGCTTATCTACATCAAGCTCTATCTCATCCCCGTCTTCTACAAGCGCTATCAAACCGCCTTCTGCAGCTTCGGGAGAAACATGTCCAATGCTGGCACCTTTGGTTGCTCCGGAGAACCTGCCATCAGTAATAAGCGCAACACTCTCGCCAAGCCCCATGCCCTGAATAAGTGCCGTAGGTGCAAGCATCTCCTGCATTCCAGGACCGCCTTTTGGACCCTCATAGCGGATGACAACAACATTGCCCGGCTTCACTTTATGACTCATTATGCCCGCGATTGCTTCACTCTGGGAGTTAAAGCAAATTGCACTGCCTTTAAACTGTCTCATTTTTAACTCAACACCTGCAGTTTTAATTACCGCGCCCTCAAGTGCAAGATTTCCAAAAAGAATCGACAAGCCACCGACTGGAGAGTAGGCATTTTCATTTGTATGGATAATGTTTTCATCTAAGATTTTAGCATCTTTTATGCGCTCGCCAAGCGTTTCACCCGTTACCATAAGGCTGTCAAGATGAAGCAGACCGCCTCTTCTGCTTACCTCTTTCATAACCGCATTTACACCGCCTGCACTATTTATATCGTCCATATGAACAGTTGTTAATGAAGGAGATATCTTAGCAATATGCGCTACTTTGTCTGCAATATTGTTGATCTTCTCTATCGGGAAATCAACATCTGCCTCTCTTGCGATTGCGAGCATATGAAGAACCGTGTTTGAGCTTCCGCCCATAGCCATATCAACCACAAATGCGTTGTGAACAGCTTTTTCATTCAGAATATTTTTCATGTTGTACTTACTGTTATCCGCTTTTGCCATCTCAACAATTCTCTTTGCCGCTTTTTTAACGAGCTCGATTCTTGCAGGAGTCATTGCCAAAATAGTACCGTTGCCAGGCAGTGCAATTCCCATAGCTTCGCAAAGAGTGTTCATAGAGTTTGCCGTAAACATCCCTGAACAGCTTCCGCCGCTTGGACATGCATTACACTCTATCTCATAAAGCTCTTCATCTGTCATTTTCCCCTCTGCATGTTCTCCTACAGCTTCAAAAGCGGTTGACAAGTCAATTGGAGTACCATCTTTTTTGTGACCTGCCGCCATCGGTCCACCCGAGACAAAAATAGTCGGAACATTTACGCGAAGCGCACCCATAATCATACCCGGAACGATTTTATCGCAGTTTGGAATGCAGATGAGAGCATCAAGTTTATGAGCATTCATAACAGTTTCAATAGAATCCGCAATAATCTCGCGGGAAGGAAGAGAGTAGAGCATACCGTCGTGCCCCATCGCTATACCGTCATCAACACCGATAGTATTGAAAACAAAGGGAACACCACCTTCTTCACGGATTGCCTGTTTTACAATTTCACCATACTCATGAAGAAAAAAATGACCCGGGATGATATCTATATAGCTGTTCGCTATCCCAATAAATGGTTTGTCAAAATCTTCATCTTTTAACCCCGTTGCACGGAGTAGTGAACGGTGAGGAGCCCTGTCAAAACCTTTTTTTATAGTATCACTTCTCATTAAAATCCTTCATTTTTTAATCGCTGTATCTTATATTGATGCGATTATAACATTTTTTTGAGATTTTTTTATAAAACCTCTTTACAAACAAAAATAAAATGGCTATAATTCCGCTCACTTAAAATTAAGTGCATAAGTTGCGGGAATAGCTCAGTGGTAGAGCACAACCTTGCCAAGGTTGGGGTCGCGAGTTCGAACCTCGTTTCCCGCTCCATTTATTTTAAATTATTAACTGTTAAAAAAACACCCATCGTTGCCCGGGTGGCGAAATCGGTAGACGCAGGGGACTTAAAATCCCCCGGTAGTAATACTGTGCCGGTTCAAGTCCGGCCTCGGGCACCATTGATTTTATATGTTTTGACTGGTGCCATCGCCAAGTGGTAAGGCCGCAGCCTGCAAAGCTGCTATCCCCAGTTCAAATCTGGGTGGCACCTCCAGTTATTAACTTAAAAAATCTTTTCAACTATAAACGTGGATCTTTGGCAGAGTTGGTCGATTGCACCGGTCTTGAAAACCGGCGAGGGTTATACCTCCCAGAGTTCGAATCTCTGAGGGTCCACCACTTTAAAATCCTTTAAAACTCCCTAAAATAGGCTTATAAACAACACTTTAAGCTTACGAAAAAAACTTCATTGTTACCCTATTGCTACCCATCTTTTACAAATTTACTTTTTTTGGTTAAAATTTTTGTGTTCAAACACAATGGTTTGACAAAATTGAAGTTCCTACTTTAAAAATATAAAATGCATGACACAAAGAGAGAGTGAAGTCATAGTTGACACTTTCGGATTATGCATAATGAATTAAATTAATTAAGATGTAAACTTAGAAGTTTAGCGCAAAACAAGAAGCAGAGTGGTTCTGCATTATATAATAAAAATAAGAAGAGTATGTCCGACTCACGCAGGAAGTAGCCGACATGCTCTAAATGGAAAAAGACGAGTTCGTATCTTGCTTTATCTGCGAATTTAAGAGGAAAACGAGAGCTGAAATGTATGTTAAGTCAGTTTGAAAGCACTATGAGCTTTAAAGTTTTTCTAATGATTGACATCTAGTTTAGACCCGAACTATCTTTAGTATTGATCATTATGGAAAATATTCCTAATGTCAATCAGATCATTATCAACGAGATAAGAGATCTAAGAAAAGTTGTAGAGACTGCGATGCTATGCAAGTGCAGCAAAGTTGATTTGTTTGATGAGTTTAATATTAGAGGCTTGGAAAAAGCCATTGAAATATTAGGTTATCAATCGACAAAAACTTTAACAAAAAGAATAAAGAAAGGGGACATATTGAAAATAAATAAACATTACAGAATTTCTGATGGTGGAAAATATAGTTTCAGTGAAAGTGCCCTTCTATCTGTAAAAGGGCTAATATAGAGTATAGTTTACATTTGAACTAGATAAAAAACAAATGAATGGAAATCGAGAGGTTTTGCTCATATACAAGCAAAATTTATATATAAGTAAGTATCAAAAGTGATCATTATTTGATAACTGAAAAAAATTTAACTCTAAAAGTAAAAATGTAAGAATAGAGACACTTCAATTTAATTAAAAAGGCTAGGACTAGCTACCTTAGCCTTTTTATCAAAAAAACTAACAAAATCTTACTTCAAAATATCCTTAATCATTTGAGATAAATCATCTTTATTTATCTTGGTCTTATACTCTACATTTACACCTTTGTCTTTTAACTCTTTAAAAAATGCTTCGGCACTTTTTATCTGCAATTTCTCTTTAGTGCTTATATCATCAAATTTATCATACCCCTTAGTCTCAACAACAAAGTATAGTTCTTTGTGATCACTAGACTCTATTACATATCCAAAATCTGGATTATAGTTTCTTCCATGAGCGGTCGGAATATTGACTTTTGGCAGTTTTCCAAAAACTACAATTTTTTTATCACTTGACTCATCTATTGTTATTTTTTCAATACTACTATCAACCTCCATAAAATCTTCATCATAAATTGACTTTTCTCTTACATTTTTTGATTTTATTTTATAAGTTTCAACACCTAGACTGCCCTCTTGTATAAACTCTTTCATGTTGCCATTTTTATCGGTAAGAGAAGTGTTACAAGTTTTTATCTCTCTTAAGTCATAAGATATTTTATTTATAATCGTTTCATAGATTGCACTGATAAGCTGTTCTTCTATCTTTTTAAGTGCTAAATTCTCATTTTGAGGTATTAAGTCAAACTTCTCTTTTTTAATTCCATGCATGACTTTAGCTATTGTTTGCATACTAAGTTTAGTATTGTTTGATAATGCTTTTATAAACTCATAAAGTGTAAAAATCGAGTGAGTTTCAACTGCTACAGTATCTTTTTGGCTATCATGTTTCTCTTTACTTTCAACATTCTTATCTCTTTTTATGATGATATCTTGCCCGCTTATCTCAAAGTTTGTATCTATCATCTGTATCGCTGATTTGATTAAAGTATCGCTATCAATATCATACTTTACAACTGCATCATAGTTTAGGTTGTCCCACAGAGCTTTAAACTTTTTAAAGTTGGCTTGATGAATTTTGATTTTTCCTTTTTCTTTTTTACCACTTCTATCTTTAGCTTTAACTCGGTTAGATGTTTTAAAGAAGCTATCAAAATACTCTTTTAGTTTTTTGCTATCGCACCCTTTCATCTCTAAAGACTCCAACTCTTTTGATTTTGAGCTATATTGTTCTTTTGATATAGTTATTTCACTCATGTCATCTTCATTGATAGTAATAAATCCCATCTCTTCAAGTTCATCAAGTAGTTTAGTTGCCGCTCTTGGTGTAGCTGCTATATGATTTTCTACCATAACATCTTCGTTAAACCGTTTTGAAACTTGCTTAATGCTATTTTCACTTATCTCATTTTGTATGGAAGCTACAAAGTTTTCTTCCGTTGATGGCACCACTACAAAAAGCTCATTAATAAACTCAAAATTACTATCATCCCCAGTTATTCTCTTACCATCTTGATTAACAGCCAGTCTAAGTCCACGACCAATTTGTTGGAGTTTGGATATTTTAGAGCTACTTGGGGCCAGTTTGCACAGTGTCATTACATTTGGGTTATCCCACCCCTCTTGTAAAGCCCACTGAGAGAAGATAAATCTCAAATCACTATCAAAAGAGAGTAGCTCCTCTTTTTTGTTGAGTATTAGCTCTATCGCTTCCGCTTCATCTCCCTCTTTTTTAGACTTAGCAAAGTATCCGCTATGTATCTCGTTTAGACTTTCTTTTGTTTTCAAAAGATACTTTTTATACTCTTCATCAAGGTTTTCTCTTTTTAAAACTTCTTCTAAATTTTTAAGATACAATTTTTCAAAAAGTTTCGCTAGTTCTCCATTTATACCCTCATCTGTAAGATATTTATCAACTCTATCTATAAAGAAGAGACAAAGTGCTTTTATATCAAGTTTAAATAGCTCTTCTTCCCTCTCAAAATGATTTTTAATAGCAGTATCTACAATAACACGCTGCATCTCATCAAGAAGCACACCATAACTCTCACTAACTCCAAGAGGCAGTGAAATATCATTGGTAAAGATTATTTCACTTTTAGTAATCTTCTCTACCACATAGCTATTAAGATACTCTATACCCACTTTCTCGCCCAGGTTTTCACTCTTTTCTAAAACTACTTTTTGATTTTTAGAGTTTACATCTTTGTACTCAATAGTAGCTTTATAATCTTTTTGACTACTTCCAGCTACTTTTGTAAATGCAATAGTATGATTATCTACATTTTCATTTCCAACAGTATCAACCGTGATAGCTTTAACTAGACCTCGACTAAAAGCATCAACACTATCTAAAGTGTATATAAGATTTTTATACTCTTCCCCTTTGTAAGTGGCTCCAAAACGCAAGGTAAAAAGTGCATTAAACTCTTTGAGGTATTTTGCAGTCTGCTTACCCTCAAATCGATGCGGTTCATCTATGACTATTACAGGGCGAAGCTGTGCGATAGCTTGCATATAGCTCTTTGCACGACCGATGAGGCTTTGTTCTATCTTACTTTTATTTATGTTGTTAGAAGCTTTGTTAAATGACTGGTAAGTCGATACAAGCACTGAGATATTTTGATCACTCGCATTGATATAATTTAATACAGTTTTTTCACTATAGTTAAATACTGATATTTGTTTGCTATACTCTTTTACAAAGAACTCTTTTGTGATTTTTATATTTTTGATTGTACCTTGTCGTATAGGGTTGGAAGGTACTAAGATGATAAATTTACTTAGTCCATAGTCACGATTAAGCCTATAGATAGACTCCAAAAAAGTAAAAGTCTTACCAGTACCTGTTTCCATCAAAGTATCCACTACTAGCTCATCTTTGATAGACACTTCACCTATATCGACTTTGTTCGACTCTCGTACTTTTGTAATATTTTCTACTAAGATACTTTTTGAACTCTCAAGCTCAAAGGTCGGATTGCTCTTTCTATTGTCATTTGGTATAAAAGCTATATTTTTAAATACATCACTGATACTATCTACCGCTTGTTCTTGATAATCTAGTCTATCAAATTTTATTTTTAGCATTACTCTAAATCACTTCTCATCTGTTTTAACACTACCAACAAATCATTAATATGGTCTTGACAAATCCCAAATATCACCTCCGCATCCAAATCAAAATAGTGATGTGAAATAAAATCTCGTATCCCTTTTATCTTTCTCCACTCTATTTGAGGATACTCTTCTAAAAGTTTTTTATCTGTAAGTTTGTCTATGTTTTTAAGGCTTTCACCTACAGCTATAAGCTTCATACATATACTATCTAACTTCTCTTGTCCCTCTTTTGTATCCATAAAGTCATTTTCACAATTCGCAAACTTACATCGCTCTTGCACTATTTCTATCGCTTCTACTATCTGGTCTAAAATATCAAGCACTAATTCTTTATCATACATAGATACCATCCTTTAAAATTCTTTTTTTCAAAGATGCATTCATTTTTTCTCTAACTCTTACAATATCTACTTTTGTACCAAATGCTTTTTCCAAACTCTCTTTGAAATCATAAAGCAAAAAATAATCACTTAGTTTTGTATCAATAGCTATATCAATATCGCTACTCTCATGGCTTTCATCTCTTGCAACTGAGCCAAAAAGAGCTAGTTTTGTAATTTGATATTTTTTAGCAAACTCATCTTTGTGACTTTTTAAATACTCTAATATCTGCTCTTTTTTCATCTTAACCCCTAAATCTCAACTTATCAGGTTTGATACCAAGTTTACTTATATTGCTCTCAATCTCTAGTGTAAACTTATCGTTACTGATATTTGGGCTATAAACCGTGATATACTCACACTCTTTTTTATCGTTTAGTGCCTCAACCAACTCATCAGATGTTATATCTCCAAGTATAAACGCTACATTTGAAGCCAAATAAAGTTTATCTTTTATAAGTTCTTCGTGTTTTGTGCTAAGTAGTAAAGCTTCGGCTACAAATAGGTTGTAAAGTATCTCTTCACAAGTTTGAATATCAGGCTTTTCCATCATCTCCACCAAGTCGTCTTGACTTACCTCTTCAAGTGATTTTTGATAGATCTTTTGTTTTTGGTCTTCTACCACTTCAAAAGTTCTAAAACCTATGTCTAAATCTTGTTTGGTTAAGTCTCCCGCTACAATCTTCTCCCCAGCTCTTTTTATTCTCTCTTTTGTGATATCAAAAATAGTCTCATACCCAGCTTTTCGTGCTTCACTCTTTTCTGGTGTAGCTTCTGCCCACTGTACACAAATAAATTTACGATTTCCACCGTCTTTGGCATTTAAGTCCATAACCGCATGCGCCGTTGTTCCACTTCCTGCGAAAAAGTCTAGGATAAGGTCGTTATTTTTAGTAGATAACTTCAAAATTTGAGATATTAACTTAGTAGGCTTAGGTGTATCAAAAGGTGCAAACCCATCAAATATATCTCTAATTTCTTTTGCAGCATCCTGGTTATGTCCAACATCTTTATACTTCCATATTGTTAAAGGAACTGTACCTTGTTGCACTTCTGATAAAAATCGTTTAATCGATGGAACATTATCTCCATCCGCTCCAAACCAAATACGATTTTCGTTTAATAATTTTTGATAATTTTCTTTCGATGTTCTCCAACATCTACTTTTAGGTGGATTTACAACTCTCCCAGATGGAAGAGTAATGGGATAATCATAGTTTTCTGAATATGTTTTAACTGAAAAATCACTTGATTTCCAATTTCCCCTTGGGTCGTTATCTGGATTTTTGTATCTACTGTTTTGCTCCTCAGTTCTTGGCAGCAAATGAGGTCTCCAAATCTCTTTATTTTTTGTATAAACCAAAATATGATCATGATTATCACTAAACCATTTAGCATCATTTTGTGGACTGTATTTTTTCTCCCAAATCACATTGGCTATAAAATTATCTTGCCCAAAAACATCATCACAAAGCAGTCTAAGTTGTGCCACCTCATTATCATCAATAGAGATAAATATTACCCCGTCCTCTTTAAGTAAATCACGAGCAAGTAAAAGCCTTGGATACATAAAACTAAGCCACCCACTATGCGTTTTTGCTCCTTGAATATTTTCTATATAGTCTATATACTCTTTATCATATCCAAGTTCTTCAAGTGTCTCTTCTGTAGAACTTGTAAAATTATCGTTATAGACAAATCCATCGTTTTTAGTATTGTAAGGTGGGTCGATATATATCATCTTGATAGATTCAAAATAGTTGTGTCGAAGTATCTTCAAGGCATCAAGATTATTCCCTTTTATAAGAATATTTTCCGTCTCATCCCAATTCTTACTATCATCTTTAAGCGGTTTCAAAACCTTATAGTTTTTAGAAAAAGCACTATGGTAAGCCTCTTTCTTCCCAACCCAATTAAGCCCATACCCATCCTCTTTCATCTGGGCTTTACTAGGGTCCAAACTCATCTGCAACTTCTCTTTATCGATGATGTATTTACCATCTTCATCAATACTCACCGCATGAGGAAAAAGCTCTTTTAGTTTTTGGTAGTTGTTGTCGTTTATACTCTTTTCTTCTATTATATTTTTTTTCATTTTTTGTTTTGCCTTTTCAATTAAAATCTAACAAATAATGCAAGATTATTGTATCTTCTTTATTTTTTTGTCTTATCTCTTTATATAGATGAATTGTATAACTTGGGCTATCAACTTTTTCAACATTCACTGGTAAATTTATAGTGTCAAAGCCTGTATAATTCATTTTTGATATTTTATCTTTATAATTAGTTGAATAATTAGTAAAATCTTTTTCTTTAGTGTAAACAAATACTAAGATCAGTTTACATCCAGTGGCATTATAACCATCAAGTTTATTTAAGTGGTCTTCTATTTTGTTTTTAAAAGCTTCAAATAAAAAGAGGTTTCTATCTTTTGAGTTTTTGACAACCAAGTCTTTTTCGCCAACTCCCTCTTTGCTTCCTGAAACACCACCTCTTTTTTGATCTAAAACTTTCCATCCTAAAAAACTCTTTCTTTGTGACAATAAAGAAGTAACCCAATCGTTTATAATATCTTCTAATTCTAATTTATTGTTTTGGCTCACTCTATGTAAGTTTACTTTTCTTTCTAGTAATTCCTCGGCAATATGAAGCATAATATCTCTGATATACTCTTCAAAACTTTCCTGACTTGCGAATATATGTGCATGACTTTGATCATCCATGTCTTTTATTTGAAGCCAATAATTTTTTGCCTCATACTTGTTTAATATTCTTGAGTTTTCTAAAACTACATGGGATGTTATCTTTTCTTTTACTTCAATAGTTATTTGATTTTTTATTTTCTCTTCAAGTTCACTTATTTTTTTTGTATCATCCTCGTTAAAACTTTTATGATGTAGTTTTAGTTCTTCGAGATAGTTTAATGCTTCTGTAAATTGTTTGTTTTTTTGTAAAAACTTACATCTAATCTGTGCAATATAAAGATCATAGTAATACACCTCTGGTAATTCACTCCACAGCTCAGAAAATGACTTAAAATCATCTATATCAGCATAAAGTGCCAATAAAACTTGATAATCGTAGAGTTCCTTTTCATAATTTTCTAATTTTTCTTCAAGCTTTTTATATTCACTAATTATGTGTTCAAATTTCTCTTTTTTATGTACATCATCTTTATAAGCCTCATAATAAGCTCTTAGCATATTGATTAAATACTGATGATTAGGTTTATTTTGATTTAATCGTCTTAAAATATCGTATGCAGTTAAAGGCTTTTCATCTAAATGAATCAATGCTGTTATAAAACCTTTATAACCTGATAGTTCTAGTTTTAGTTCATTATCCTTAAAGCTTTTTGTATTTATTGATGGTAAATTTAATCTGTTTATGGCTTCTAGTTTTTCTTCTAAGGTTTTAGACTCATCATGGTAAATATCTACTAAATCTTTTTTATATTTAAGCTGTTCAAATGCTAATATCTTTGATTTTAAAACATCATTTAGATCTATTCTAACAGTGTTAGTATCTTTTGTTTTATCAATCTTTGTGTCTTCTTTTTTAGCACTCTTTCTTTTTAATAGCTCTTGCTTGTCTTGCTCTAGTGCTTCTTTGTATTTTTTAACTAAGGTATTTGCTATATCGTTAAAATTATGATTTAATGCAAAATTGATACTATTTTGTAAATCATTATAGTTGTGAAACTTCGCACTTTTAAAATCAAAATTCAATATTTTCGTTTTTAAAACTTCTTTTCTGTCATTTGAAATAGTGACATGATAAATCTGTAAAAGATTTTTAATATCTTTTACCTTAAAAATCTTATTTATGAATAATTGATAGTTTTCATCTTGAAAGTTATTTAATATATTTAAAAATGAATCATAAAGCTTGTTTTCATGGGTTGAAAAAAATATTCCCAACTCTTCTTCTATACCAAGTTTAATAACCAGTTCTACAATTGTTTTTTCTAGTCTTTCGTCATAAGTTTTGCTATAAAATAAGTTCAATACTTCTAAATAGAATTTTCCTAAACTTGAAGCATAGTGCCTATCATCAGTTTGCATTTCATCTTTTAGCTTTTTAATATCTACTAAGCTCGTCCAATTGTTTTTAAACTCGTCTGAGGATAATTCATAAAAAAGATGAAAGTCTGTATCTTTTAACAATTCGGAGCTATTAATATAGAAGTGTTTTGTCTCTATACTTTTGTGCAGTGCTGTTTTTATATTTTTATAAATACCAGTTGTGATCTTTGCTTTTAAAGTGCAATAGTCTTCATCATCAACTTTCTCTCTTTGAATAAGATTTTTTAAATACCAATTTAAAATAAAATAGGAATCTTTTTGAATACTATCATTATGTTCAAACAGTTTAATTTGTCTTTTAACTAGTTCCTCAACAATAGTGTTAAAAAGCAAGGTATCATCTTTTAAAACTAATGAACCTAACTTATTTAAAAGTTTCTCTAATGATAAAGTGACTAGCTCCTGTTTTGACTTAAAATAGCTTTGAGCCAAATAATTTAATACATAAAAAACTATTTGAGCTATATCATTTTTATTACTATGCATTAGAGTTGAAATAAATATATTAACAGTTTGATTAGATATGAGTTCAAGCCATTGTTTACGGTAATCAAACTCATCACTTTTTACTAAATTGTTCACATAGATATGCATAGTAATAATATTTAAAAAACCATAATGGCAATATTGTGAATTTGATAATAAATAAGTATTAAACCTTACTTCTTCACTACTTAATATCTCTCCAACGACAAAGTAATCATCTTTTAGCTCAACTAAAAGCCTATTTATTCTTGAATAAGAATCATTATTATAATAATATGGACGAGGGACTTCATGCTGTATTAAGCACCAAACAAATGAAGCTTTTGTATCAATGCCAAATCTGTCAAATAAAAAGTCTTGATATTTATTCTCTTTAAAAAATTTATAAATATCAAAATAATTATCAAAACTTTTTGGAATTCTAGTTATATCAAAATACCTATGATAGGATGGTCTATTGGTTTCATATTCCTCAAACCTTTTTATCCAATCCTCTTTTATTTCCTTATTCTTAATAATATACTCTGTTATTTCATCTAAAAAGTATTCTCTTATTTCTTCAATTAAAGAGAGTTCAACTAACCAATACCAAAAGCCATAACTTTCAAATAGTTCAATTATTTCTAGCCATTTTTTTAATGCTATTTCTTTATCATCAAAGTACAACCTTTCAAATATTTCTATGCCTATTTTTGAAAAATTATTTGGATAACTATACTTTATTTTGTTATCTTCAATTAAAAGAGCTTCATCATATTTTTCATTGAAATTTTTTACTTCATTTTGTAGTTCTTTTTTTTCAAAAACTGAAAACACAATATCAACCAGCTCTTTACATTGAGTGTTTTCAATAAAATTTTGTTCTTCTATATGGTTTGAGTATAAATTTAATTTTTTTTCTAAATCTAATATTAGTTCAGTTCCCTTAACCACAATTTTTTCCTACTTTATTTAAATAGTTCTTGGTCTTATGTTGAAAAGAAGATGCTGCTTGTATTAATTCTTGTTTATACATAAGATTTTTTAGTTGAGCTATCTCACTCATACCTAACATCCACCTTCACACCCAAAAGCTTCTCACTATCATCTTCATCAGTTAGAGTCAAAATCGTATTTTGCTCTATGATCTCTTTGTACTCTTGCTCTGTTAGTATCGATTTAACTTCGTTGAGTTGGTTTTGATTTACTGTAGCGATGTATTGGAAATCTGTACCATTAAAGAGTTCATTTACTACTTTAAATATCTCCGCTTTGTGTTTTTCGTCTATGCCGTCAAAAAGTCTGCTATCATGAAAGCTAAACTTTACATTGTGTCCGTGCCCTTTAAATAGCATCGTCATGTCATAGCAAAATATTTTTACATTGTTGATACCATCTGAATTATCGGACTCTATTTTTGCTTCTATGGCGTAGCGTTGTTGGTTTTCTCCCTCATTGTTATACACGGTAATACCCGATGCATTGTTAGGGTAAAATCGTTTTGCCAACTTTCTAAAAAATTCTTGCTTCTCTTTTATGACAGGTTTTATCTCTTCAAGATATTCTTCCGTTTTTTGTGCGTATTTTATGAAGCTCTCTTTAATCTCTAAAGATTTTTTATGGTAGTTTCCTATAAGCTCTTCATAGTTTTGAAGTTTCTCTTTTTGAGCTTCTAAGTCTTTAAGGCGGTCACTCACTTTTATGACTACATCAAGTGCTTGATGTGCTCCTAAGTATTTCATCTTATTATCTAGCTCTTTTTTAAGCTCTACCTCTTTTTCAAGGTTCTCTTCTAGTCTTTTTGAGATGAGTTGTTTTTGTTCTGAGAGCTTTTGGATTCTATTACTTGTGAGTTTTGCATAAAACGATTCAAGGTCATGAAGTGTTTTAGAAACATTTTCAGGAAAAACTACCTTTACCTCTTCATAGACTTTCTCTATAGAGTCTCTTCCAAGGTCAGGTGAAGTTTTTAAGCTTTTGGTGATGTTTTCTATCTGATTGCCTAAAAGCACTATTTCGTTGTGTTTTTTTGCAAGCTCTTTTTCGATGGTATCCGCTTCTATTTTGACATCGTAGTAGTCTTCTGCCACTTCATATTTTTCTCTGCTCTCTCGAAGCTTTTCTATCTCATCTTCTAAGTCAATGATTTTTAAATTGACATCTTTGTCTTGAGTAAAAAACTCTTTTAGCAAGTCATCATTTTTAATATTTTTTTCAAGCTCTTCAACTCTCTCTTGTTCTTTTCTGAGTTTATATTTTTCTTGTACGAGATTTGTATCTAATCCCATCAAAAATGAATTTACTATAAGCTTTTGATAGTCTGTAAAAAAGTTTGATGGGTTGTCAGCATCTACATATGATTTTTTAAGAGGTCTTATAAAAAATGGTAGAGTATTTCTAAAAGTCAGATTTTGTATATCTGCTGGAAAACTAAATACCATCTGTCTTATTTTTTCATAAAAATTATCTACCGTCATAGGATCTTCATCATCGAAGCATATCTTTGTTGGTTCACTCATTTTTCGTGAGATTACATGCTGTGTGCCATCTATCTCAACGGTCAAATAAAATACCCAGTCAGGCAGTTTCTCTATAAACGAAGTGTAATGATCTTTTTTTGCTCCCAAACAAAAATGGATAAGTAAAACAATCAGTGATTTACCTACACCGTTATATGTTTTACTATTATCACTTGACTCTGGATTTTTTTGTTTAGCTATTACAAAACTAAGTCCAGATTTGTTAAATGTTACGGTTTTAAAGCTTTCTTTGTTTGCCGACAGCTCAATGAGTTTCATTTTTCACCACCTTCGCATTTTCTTCTTTGACAGCATCTATAGAGTATAAAAATAAAATGGTCATAATCAAGTTATCAAAACTGTGTTTTGCAAAATAAAACTCGTTTTGTAGGTCTTGCTGATATTTCTGCCATAGTTCATCTACACTTTTCGGTTCACTTAGATTTTGAAGTATATAACTACCGAACCCTAAAAGTGATTCTGAGAAGTTAATGTGCTTTGCAGGCATTATCATTGCACAGGCTCCTCAAAAATATCGCATGTTTCAAAATACATCGACATAATCACTATAGATGAAGCTTGATACTCTGCACTGCTTCGTGGTGAGATTTCATTTACAAGTTCCCAAAAAAGTTCACTTCCACCGTAGGATTTCGCAAGTTCTTTATACATGGCATTGATTTTATTTTGAAGTTCTTGGGCGGCAAAGTCACTATTGTTTTTGAGATACTCACTTAAAGTTCCAAGCTGAAAGTAGCCGTTTGTAAGTCTTACACTTTCATTGATAGTCAAATTATTAAACTTTATTTTTTCGTCCCAATCAGGAGCTACAATTTTTTCGGCTCCATTGTTTAACGACTTCCCTTTTAGGTGTTCTAATATCTCATTTAAAATGTCATAATCCAATGATGTTAAATTTGCAGGATCTGGAATATGTCCTGCAATAGCCATAATCTGATCATCATCAAGACTATAAAGCATATTTTCCAAGTCTTTCGCTACGATAAACTTGCATCCTTTGAGACTATTTGATTGCTTTATTGTTTCGAGTAGCTGGAGAGCATCAGGATTTACACCTTGATATTTGTCATTCAATACATAGTAAAATTCTTGTATATTTCCCCAATGGCTTTGTAATCCATTAAAATCAGTTTGTATTTTTTTTATAATTTCATGATACGATTTTTTTACATCCTCAGGTGCATGGACTTGAAAATATATCCCTTTGCTTAAAACACAACCGTCATTTTTTCTATCACCAATATTCCCCCAAGGCTTTACCTGTGTGAATTCAGGCTCTTTATAGTTCATAATGGCACTAAACATATCTTCAAACTTTTGCCCATCTGCTTCATGGATTTTATTTTTAAAAAGTATTCTTGAAATATGCTTTTCGTCTCGTGTCATTGTGTCCTCTTTATGCATTTTATTTTATCAAAAATTATATTCTAAAAAGCTTTTGTCTATTATATTCATTAATATTTAATAACGCTAATAAATAATTTTAAAACCCTTGCCTCTTCAACTCTTTCGCAAACTCACTAAGCCCTTGCTCTATTTTTTCCATAGCAGTGATGTTACTCACTGGAACTAACTGAACCATACCGTTTACAAAGTTGGTTTTGAAAATTTGTTCTGTCTCTTTGTGGATAACCATATCATCATAATCTTTGTGAAAATCATAGTTTTTTGTAAACTCTTCTTGCATTACGGTTTTAACTTGTTCCATTGCTACTTCTCCTTATTTTAGATTTTTAGTGTATCTTTTAGCTTCTGTAAAACTTCAACTTTTTTGGCTTTTGGCATTTTCTCAAGGTTGAGCATTTTCCACTTTACAGATGGAAGTTCTTTTATGTTCTCAAAAGGAAGCAAACTCCAGTCAGGATTACCCTCTTTAAAGCCTATCAAAAAATCACGATGATTTTGAGTAAGTTTAGAATGAATTGTGCTAACAAGCTCTACTCTAGTTTCTTCTAAAACTTCCAATGGCATTGGAACTATGGGCATCCCGACAAACTGTTGGGCGTAAATTCTTTTGATGTCTATCAAGTTTGGTTGCAGTAGTTTTGATATAGGTTGATTACTGCTTATCAAGTACACTATAAAAACATCCATAAGAGTATCGCTTATACCCTCATTGTCAAGCAGTCCTCGTACATCAAAAAAATCTCTAGGGTGTTGTCTATCAAGTGCTGCACACAATTTTCCAGCATACAGATCGTCCAAGTGAACTACGCTAGTCTCTGCAAAACCAAATTCCTCTTCCACCCTTGCCGATACACTTAGCACACTCGGTTCTCTCACTGTTCCTCTGATCACTGGTGAAGCTTCTATTTTGATGCGAACACTGTTTTTTTCAATTTGAAGTTTAGAGAGTATTCCATCTCCTTGTTGATCTAGTCTATATACTTTTACACCTCGCATTGAAGACTCTATAGAACGAGCAATTCTTTCAAACGACTCGGCAATATTTTGAAGGCTGGTTTGTCGATCTTCTACTGGAAGATACATAAGATCTATATCTACGGAGAGTCGTGGCATATCTCTTACAAACATATTGATAGCCGTACCGCCTTTGAGAGCAAAGCACTCCTCTTTTGAAACAAAAGGCAATACTTCCAAAAGTAGCTGCACTTGTTTATAATAAATAGAATTTTTATCTAGCATGGTACTCCTTTGGTACTGTTATTAAAAACTCGTTGTCAAAGACACCGTTTTTTACTATTTGCATTCTGCCAGTTCCCAGTTTTAAACCCTCTTTTTTTATATGCTTTGCCCAAGGGTGGTTAAAGTAGCTTGTCAAAAAAAGAAAAAGGCGTTTGACTTTTATATTTTCACACATAGTTAAAAGTTCATTGACTAAAGATGGTCGAAGAGTTGTTAATCCCTCAAATATCTCTGCTGCAAACTCAAAGCTAAGTCCATCGGGTTTTACTTGATAAAGAAGCTCCATGATAGCTCTCTCAGGAGATGAGACTACCATTTCCCAATCTTTTATATTTGATGGTATGCTTTTCAGACCTATTGTCTTAAAATAGGGCTTTTTCATCACATAAAACTCTTGTTCAAGTTTTATATTTTTAAACCATGCTGGAAGTTTTTGAGTGCCGTACAGATATATTGTTTGTGAGTTGTTCAATGGAAGATAATGAGCATAACCTTGAAGATTAAGAGATGTTACACCACCTATGTGAAATGGCTGATTGCTAAGTTTTTGCAGTCCTAAAACAGCTCCCTGCCAAGATGGCTTCGCATCGCCTCTTATGTATGAGCCTCTTGAAGTTTTTTTGAGCCAACCGCTTTTAGTGTACTGATAAAGTAGCTGCATAGAATAGCCCTGCTCTGCAAGCCAAGAAGCTGGAGCAACTACCCCCTCTGGTAACATTTGATATAGTTGTTTTATTTTTATATCATTTTGTAAATTCATAATTTATATTTTAGCTATTTTTTAAAACAAAAGCAAGAAGTTTGTTTTCAATTTATATCTTTTTATAAAATATTAGTTTATAAAAGTAGGTATTTTGGAAACAAACTAAAAAAACTCTCTCAAAGAGTCTCTAAATGGTTTGTAGTATGTTGCAAGTAGTGCAACAACAATCATCATCAAAATAACAAACGACGCATTCTGCTCACCACGAACTAAAGCAAAAATAAATAGTGCGATTAAAAGTAGTAAAAATGGCATATAAGTTTCCTGAACGAAGCAATTTAATACTTCTATTTTACTATCTGACCTTACGCACCTTTTAATTTCTGCAATTCTGAATAAGTGATTTGGTTAGCC
>NZ_JACUTS010000174.1 GCF_014859695.1 Sulfurimonas sp.
TTATTGTTATAATAAAAATAACATTTCATGTTGAGATTATAGCACATTTGTTTTTATGAGAGTTTAATTTTATAAATGAGAGATATTTAAGCAGAGAGGGGGAGCAAAGAGATAAACTCTTTACTGCACCGAGAGGATGTTGATGTCGAAATTTAGCTCTTTTCCTGCTAATGGATGATTAAAATCTATAAGTACTTCATCATCTAAAATATCTTTTACAACTACTTGAACCGGGTTGCCATCAGGTCCTTGACCTTGAAGCGGAAGACCGATAGAAAGCTCTATGCCTTCAAACTGCTCTTTTGGAATCTTTTGCATCGCCTCTTCGTTGTACTCTCCGTAAGCCTCACTTGCAGGAACTACTATAGAAGCTGATTCGCCAGCGCTTAACTCCGCTATTCTAGACTCTAAACCAGAAATAATCTGTCCTGAGCCGAATGTAAACTCTAATGGTTCTTGGTTAACATTGCTATCAACAACATTTCCTTCCACTTTTACTTCATACTCCATAGAAACTACTTGATTGTTACTAATAGCCATTTGTTCTCCTTTTTTTGTAAGGGGTACTATAACAAAATAGGTTTACATGAAAGTTAAAGCTAGAGTTTAACTATCTCTTTAATTGCACTTAATTGGACATCGGAGAGTTTTGGATTTATGCTCTGAACAAAGCCTACAACGGAGTCGTAGGAGTTCAGATCGCACTCTTTGTCAAAAAGTGCATATTTTGCAAAAGCTTCAATAATTTTCTTTTTTGAGAGTCCTAACTTTGGATTGTTGCTAAGATGTGTCAGTTTTGAGTAGCTATTTTGGCTCTTTTTCAACACCGCTTGACTCTTTTTTATAGCAACGCTATTTTCTAACCCTTTGGAGATTAAAACATTTTGAATATCGTTATGTGTAATAGGAGCTTCTTGAAAACGCTCAGAAGCGGAGTATATATAAATTGTTGATGCAAACAGCGGGTTCGCAGCACTGGAAACTAAAAATATTAAAAAGACGGAACGCTTTGTTAGAATGGATATTTTTGCCATATTGTACTTCCTCTATAATCGTTTGGATATTTAACTCTTTACTATTGTAGATAAGGTTGGTAAACTGTAAGTGAATTGAGTTAGATATTGAGTGTTTTTTAATTTTTAATTTTTTAGGGCGCGTACCCCCTGCCCATTTTTTTATCAATAAAACCACAATTATTTAACTTTAGATTAAAAATCATGAAAAAAAGACATGAAATGAGTCGCAACATTTTAGGCGAAGTGGTTGAAAGATAGATGAGCAGGGTATTTGTGAGGATCTCTTCACCGGATTAGATAACCGGCGATAGAATTTTTCTTAAATATAGCAAATTTTGTTTTATTATGTCATAATGCATTTTAATAAATTGCACAAGGATAAGATAGTGGCTAAATTAGAATCAGGCATATTACAATCTTTAAATTTAAGTTATTTAGGTAAAGCTGAGGAAAATGTAATCAAGAAACTTTCTGAAGTTTGGTTTATAAGCTTTTGTAGGATATAACGTCCCCATTTGTCAAGACCACTTAAAGCAACATTCTTATTTCACTCAT
>NZ_JACUTS010000175.1 GCF_014859695.1 Sulfurimonas sp.
ACAATAAGGTTATGAAACATCTGGGCAAGAGTCGCTCAGAACTTTTTGTTGAGTTGGACAAACCAGAGCTTCAAACACTACCTGCCAATCGCTATATTTATGAGCAATTTAAAGTTGCTCGTGTCGATATGGATTATCACATCTCTCTTAAAAAATGCAACTACTCCGTACCCTACAAATATCTCAAAGAGGAAGTTGAAGTGAGATATTCCACGCATCATGTAAGAATCTATTTTAAAAATGATTTAATAGCGACACACCCAAGACTCCGCATTATAGGACAAACTTCAACTCTTCATGAACATATGCCAAGTACACATCAATATATCGATGAGAAGATGAATCCGCAGAGACTCAGATCGTGGGCTAAGAGTATTGGTGAGTACAGCTGTGTATTTGTAGAAGATGCATTTGAAGCCGTAGAGCATAAAGCAAATGCTTATCGTCAAATAGTAGCGGTACTCTCACTCGCAAAAAGATATGGAAAGATGGAATTGGAATTGGCACTAATGTATGCAATAGAAAAACGGATACTTAAGGTTAAATCCATTACCTCTATTTTAGATAAAAAACTTTATCTTCAAAAGAGTGTAAATAATGCTGTTTGTGAGACCCTCTCTCTTTTTAATACGCATCCAAACCTTCGCGGTCCAGACACATATAAATAAACCAAAAACAAAAAGTATACAGGAGATAAAAATATGACACATGCACAATTAACAAACAAAATAAGCCAACTTGGTTACCAAGGCTTTAAGGACGCTTACCAACGACAGAGTGAAGATACGGCTTACTCTTCTATGAGCTTCGAAGAGAGGCTATTTCAACTTCTTGACGCTCAAGAGATATTTTTAAAAAATAAACGTATCATCATGAATCATAGACTCTCTAAAATCAAAGACAAACAAGCTTCCCTTGACGCTATTGATTATAGAGCCGACAGAAGAATAGACAAGGCTCAGATTCAATCATTGTCACAGCTAAACTTTATACACTCAAATCAAAATGTAATTATTACTGGAAAAACTGGCACCGGTAAAAGCAACCTAGCTCAAGCACTCGCAAACAGAGCAATCTTTGATGGATTCAAAGTCTACTATGTCAGAACTCCAACACTCCTTGAAGAGATACGAATATCGAGGATAGATGGAACGTATACAAATCTGCTTAACAAATATTCAAGATTTCAACTTCTAATACTCGATGATTTTGGTGTTGCCCCCATGGTGGAAGATGATGCTACAAATTTGTTTGAAATCATAGAAGATCGAACAAGCATAAATTCTACGATTATTACTTCACAGCTTCCGGTGAGTGAGTGGTATAACTATCTCAACAATAACACGATTGCTGATGCCATACTTGATAGAATTGTTTACTCTTCACACAGAATAGAACTCCAAGGCGAGTCCATGAGAAAAATGAATTCAGTGATGCAAAATTGCCCTTATTAAAAACATCATCCGGCCACTTTATGCTAAAATGACACTACAGAAAATATCTCTTCAGAGGTGGCCGGATGCTCTGCGCGTTTGGTGGCCGGTTTGAACGCTATGCGCAA
>NZ_JACUTS010000176.1 GCF_014859695.1 Sulfurimonas sp.
GTTCGTTTTAGTGCGTAACATCAGTAAATAAAAAAATGACATTATAGTATAATTGCATAAAATTTTTATTTATAAGGATTTCTATTGGCAAAAAAGGTTGTTTTAGTCATAACAGACGGCATTGGCTACTCCTCAAAAACGGAGTTTAATGCATTTCACAATGCAGCAAAACCGACGTATGACAAACTCTTTAGCACAACTCCGCACTCGCTTATTGACACTTTTGGTCTTAGTGTCGGGTTGCCTGAGGGACAGATGGGAAACTCTGAAGTGGGGCACATGAGCATCGGAAGCGGAAGGGTTCTTTATCAGGATTTGGTAAAAATATCTTTGGCTTTAAATGAAAATAGATTTAAGGATAATGCCGAGTTTAAAAATCTTTTAGAAAAATCAAATAGACTTCATCTAATCGGACTTATGAGCGATGGCGGCGTTCACTCGCATATAGAGCACTTTATGGGCATAGCGGACATTGCGGCACGTGAGGGCAAAGAGGTTTTTTTGCATCTAATCACTGATGGCAGGGATGTGTCTCCCACCTCCGCAAAAAAATACCTAGAGCAGGTGAGTAAGCATGTTGGTAAAAATGTAAAAATAGCTACGATTTCAGGCCGTTTTTACTCTATGGATAGGGATAATCGCTGGGATAGAGTTCAAAAAGGGTATGAGGCAATAGCCGGCGCAACCCCCAAAACCGATATGAATCATACAGAGTATATCGATGCCTCTTATGCAAAAGATGAGACCGATGAGTTTGTAGAACCCGCGGCATTTAGCGGTTATGACGGTATGAGAGAGGGTGATGCAGTTTTAACAATAAACTTTAGAAGCGACCGTATGAGAGAGCTTGTAACTGCACTGGGAGATAAAACGTTTAACGGGTTTGAGCGTGATTTTAAAAAGCTTCATATAGCGACCATCACGGAGTATGACAAGAGCTTTTCATACCCTGTGCTTTTTAGAAAAGAAGTTCCGAAAAACACTCTCTCAGAGGTTATTTCAAAAGCGGGTCTTAGACAGCTTCACACTGCGGAGACTGAAAAATATGCGCACGTCACGTTTTTCTTCAACGGCGGTATAGATGAGCCGTATGAGAATGAGACTAGGATATTAATTCCCTCTCCAAACGTAAAGACTTATGATGAAAAGCCTCAGATGAGCGCGCCAGAAGTCGGTGAGGTAGTTTTAAGGGCGATGGATGATGAGTATGATTTTGTGATCGTGAACTTTGCTAATGGCGACATGGTAGGACACACTGGAGATTTTGAAGCGGCAAAAATTGCGGTAAATACAGTTGATACCCAGCTTGGAAAGATTTTAGCAAAATCGAAAGAGAAAGATTATGCTGTTCTCATTACCTCAGACCACGGAAACTGTGAAGAGATGAGAGATGATGAGGGGCACATTTTAACAAACCATACGGTTGGAAAAGTGTGGTGTTTTGTTGAGGCAGAGGGTGTCACAAAAGTACAAAACGGAGCGCTTAATAACATCGCGCCGACCGTTTTAAAACTTATGGGTTTAGAGATTCCATCCGAGATGGATCA
>NZ_JACUTS010000069.1 GCF_014859695.1 Sulfurimonas sp.
CAAATATGCACTGGATTTTGGAAAAAAATATGCAAAACTCCAATAAAATGAATTCTAGAAAAATTTTACATGTAATGGTTGTGGAAAAATTTCTTGCACCTTACATTGATTTTGTTGATGAGCACTTTGGAAGAGAAGGGCATCATTATGTTTTTATTACAAGTGAGAAGTATCAGTATGGCCTAACGCCTGAGCACAATGTAGAATTTTTACACACAGATGACGACATATTCATTACTTTGCTAGCCTATATAAAAATGGCAAAAAAAATTATACTCCATGGTCTTTGGAGAGACAAGGTAGATGTTCTGCTCTATTTTAATCAGGAGTTTTTAAAAAAATGCTATTGGGTTATGTGGGGCGGAGATTTTTATTTTCCTGAGACGAAAAGTAAGATTCGACATGAGATTATAAAGAATATGGGTTATTTGCTTACTGGTATGGAAGGTGAGGTTGAGCTAATAAGAAAAGAGTATCAAGCTAAAGGTAAACATATAAAACTTTCTGTTGGGTATCCTAGTAACATATTTGAAGAACATAAATATCAAATTAAATCATTAAACACCATTAATATACTAGTTGGGAATTCGGCAACACAAACAAACAATCATCTTAAAATATTTGATAAGCTTTTGCCATTTAAAAATGAAAAAATAAAAATCTATGTTCCTTTGTCATACGGAGATAAAAGTTATGCTAAAGAGATAGAAAAAATAGGTCATAAATATTTTGGAGAACAACTAATTCCCCTGTTTAATTTTATGAGTAATACTGAATACACAGATTTTCTATCTAATATTCATATTGCTATATTTAATCACAGTAGACAACAAGGAATAGGAAATATAATTAAATTATTAGGACTAGGCAAAAAAGTATTTATTAGAAATGATATAACATCTTGGGAGTATTTTGAAAAACTCGGTATAAAAATTTTCGATAATAGAATAATAGATTTGTCAATACTTGATAATGACACAAAAAAAAATAATAGAAAAAAAATTAAGAAAATTTTTTCAGAAAAAAAACTAAGGAATGAGATGAAAAAAATATATTGAGACAGTGATGAATAATTTAGACAACAGTATGGATGTCTATAAAAAATTTGAGTACGGTTTTGATAATAATATAATATTTAAATTTAGTTGGACATCACTTATATCCGCATGAATAATGACTTTATAGCTTTTGTATGCCATTATTGATTGGCATACAAAAGCTATACTAGCCCATAAGCTTCCAGTGCCATGGATGCAATACTAGTCGCAGAGGTGCTGTAAGAAGCACTGAGTAAATACCCAAAGCCAAAGATATTTAATTCAGGCTAGGGCAGCCAGTGCACAAGTTAAGAGTCCGCAACATTGCTTAGTAACTGTTTCTCAAAAAGCCTCAACGCATTGATGCGATGCTTATTCTAATGACTTTGCGTTTTATGGTCCATGCCGGGTTAGAATATAAAACCAGAAAAGAACCCAAAGAGTAAATTAAGGCCCTTCCTAATCAATTGGGTAAACCTGTTCAAAATCCTACTGCTGAATGGATGTTTGAATGCTTTTTTGAAATTTAAATTGCAATAATAGAACGGTTGAAGGAATAAGTAATTGCTAATCGTTTAGAACGCAATCACTTTATTCTAGACTTGCTTGAACCAAAGTGTTGGTGCTATTGTCGGGCTGGGAATAAAATGGAGGAATGGGGTGTGAAATGACGGTTGAAAAGTCGATGTATGTCTATCTTGAAGCGCCAGGAAAAGCAGCGTGAGAGATGAAAATAAAATGAGCAGGGAGATTATGTTGACAAATGAGGCCACTATAAAGATATTTATTGAAGTAAAAACTAGACCATATACATTAATCAAAAAAATTTACAATGAAAAGGAAAGCGATGAATAGTAGTGTTTATAAATGCATAACTTGTAATGAAAATTTATTTAAAGAAAGAGATGGTTTAAAATGTAATAAAGGGCACAGTTTCAGATTTTTAAATGAAACTAGTATTCCTGTTTTTGAATTTGATCAGTCTGAAAATGAATACACTTTAAAGGAAGTTGCTGAGCGATATGATAATTCTATGAATTGGGTTTTAGAAACATTTTGTACGACTAATGAGTATTTAAGAACTCGATTGGTTTCAAGACTTCATTTAAAACTTGGCGATAAAGTTCTAGTTACTGGCTGTGGACTAGGAGATGATTTGCCTTTCATATGCGATAAAATAGGAACCGAAGGAATTATATATGCTCAAGATTATTCCAAGGAAATGGTCTCAGAAGCTCAAATAAGAATGAATAATGACAAAAGGCTTTCTCAGTACAATATTGTTTTTTCTGTGAGCGATGCGGCAAACTTACCCTTCAAAGACGCTTCTTTTGATGCTGCGTATCATTTTGGTGGAATAAATTTGTTTCCAGACATAAAAAAAGGTATTTGCGAAATGGATAGAGTAGCAAAAGAAGGCGCTAAAATAGTTTTTGGCGACGAATGTGTACCTGCATGGTTGAAAAATACAGAACATGCAAAAATGTTAATAGAAAACAATCCATTATGTGAGTTTGATTTACCATTAGAGCACTTACCTATAACAGCAAGAGAAGTAAATATTTCATGGGAAGCTAATTATTATTTTTATGTGATTGAGTTTGTATCATCAAAAGAAAAATTGAAAATAAATTATAATGTTCCCCATAAGGGGCTTCGTGGAGGGAATATGCAAACTAGATATTATGGAAAATTAGAGGGTATTGATTTAGAATTGAAAAACAAGATATACAAGCTTGCATCAGATAAAAAAGTTAGTAGAGTCGACTTTATGGAAAAGTTATTGAAAGAAGGGTTGAAAAATGTTTGAGTGGATAAAGAAAGATCTTTTATATGAAACAAGAGAAAAAGGCTGGACACATGCCTCCCATCCTTGCATTATTCATATTGCGGATGACATATTTTTGATCGCGCTTACAAAAAGAGATAGTCTAAAAAAATCTCATATTTTTTTAGTTTACGCAATAGTTAAAAATGGAATGATTACGCTTGAAGATAAGCCGAAGTTAGCATTGAGCCCTGGTGATTATGGATATTTTGATTGCGATGGAGTAATCAGCGGATGTTTTATAAAAAATGTAGATCAAATATATTTGTATTATGTTGGTTGGCAAAATCTTCCAGAAGATTTGTGGATATGTGATACAGGAAGAGCAAACTTGGATTTGAGTTCTCTGACTTTAGAAAAAGAGTTTTTGGGACCAATTATAGGGCGAGATAGAAACCATCCTCTGTTTGCAGCAGCAACAGCATTTTTTATCGATGAAAACAACTTATGGCATACTTGGTATAACTCTGGATTAAAGTGGGAAAAAGCAGGCTCAAATTGGAAACACAAATACGGACTTCATCACGGAACTTCAACTAATGGACTTGACTGGAAGTTTGATGAAGGAATGGCCATTCCTTTTGCTGATGAATACGAATATGCATTTGGGAGACCAACAGTTGTAAAATGGGGCAATAGGTATCATATGTGGTATGCTCACAGAGAGACAAAATATATCAAAACATATAGAATTGGTTATGCAAGTTCTGATGATGGATTAAAATGGACTAGAGAAGATGAAAACTCCGGCATAGACGCTAGTGAAGAAGGCTGGGATAGTAAAATGATATGTTATCCAAGTGTATTTAGTCATAATGGATTTAAATATATGCTTTATAATGGTAATGGATATGGTGAAACAGGCTTTGGGTATGCTGTTTTAGAGGAGAGAAGCAATGTGTGAAAAAGTCATAATCATCGGTAATTCAATAACTGCAGAAATTTTGTATAAATATATAACCAATGATAAAAGATACCAGATAGAATGTTTTTGTGTTGATCGAAATTACATAAAAGAAAATATTTTATTTGGTATTAAAGTTGTTTCATTAGAAGAGATTCAAGAGAAATATCCACCAAAAGATTATAAAGTTTTATTAGCCATGGGATATAACAATGTAAATCAAGATAGAGAATGTATGTATCAAAAGGTTAAATCTTTAAAGTATGAAATAATTACTTATATACATAAAGATGCTAAAGTTTATAATGATTTTAATATCGGCGAAGGAAGCATAATTCTGGCCAATACCGTTGTTGAACCATTTGCTAAAATAGGCAAAAACAGTGTTGTTTGGGCAAATTGTACTATAGGTCACCATGCGGAAGTGGAAGACAACTGCTGGATAGCATCAGGCAGTACAATCGCAGGAGAAGCCAAAATTGGCTCAAATTCTTTTTTAGGTGTTGGTGTCACTGTCGTTAATCAAGTTAGGGTAGGCAAGTTAAATATTATAGGTGCCAATGTACTTGTATCTTCAAACACAAAAGAAAATGAAGTCTGCCTTGCAAGGGCTGGGGAAAGACACAGATTTCCTGCACTGGATTATGCAAAATATTTTATGAAATAAAAAGGGTTCAAATGACTGAAAATATTAATGACAATTACACAAGTTTTTATAAAAAAAAAGAGATTAAATATTTATATCCGACAGAGTTTGTTGTTAGAACATTTAAGGCAAGCTACCCAAACCTTAGAACTAAAATAGAGGAGGGCAAGAATCAAAAAGTTCTTGATATTGGTTTTGGCGATGGGAGAAATAGTGTGTTTTTGGCTAAAGAAGGATACTTGACATACGGCATAGAAATAACAGAGGAAATTTGTGAAATGGCGAGACAAAGATTTAAAGAACAAGGCCTGCATGCTGAATTTAAAGTTGGAAGAAACAACAATATTCCTTACGAAGACGAATATTTTGATATTGTTTTAGCTTGTCATTCCTCATACTACTTAGATGGCGATGATAAATTTGAGCATAACCTAAATGAAATTTCAAGAGTTATAAAGCAAGGTGGGGTATTTATTACAAGTTTGCCAAATGACAACTCTTACATCTTTAAAGATGCCGTAAGACAAAATGATGGCTCTTTTTTAATACAAAATGATTATTATAACAATAGAAATGGATATAGGCTACAGTCTTTTGAGTCAGCTGAAGAGATAGAAAAAAGAATACAAGATTACTTTACAAACTTTTCTTTTGGGCATGCATATAATGATTATTATGGTATAGATGAAAAAGTTTTTTGGGTAGTTTGTGAAAAAAGAAAGGATTGAGCAAAATGAATGATAAGGTAAAAGAGGTACTGGCAGAAGTTTTTGATATGAAAAGTTCTGAGATTACAGTTGGGCTAACGAAAGATGACATTGATACATGGGATTCGTTAAGACAGATGGACTTAGTGACATCACTAGAAAAAGAATTTGATATTAGGTTGGAGATGATGGAGATTGTATCTCTTGATTCTGTGGCAAAAACAGTTGAGATATTGAAGTCAAAAGGCGTAGATGTTGGAGATTAAAAATAAAGTCGCAGTAGTTACTGGAGGTGCTAGTGGCTTGGGATTAGCTATAGCGCAAGGACTAGTAAAAGAAGGAGCTAGTGTAGTAGTTCTTGATCTTGATAGGAATAAGCTAGATTTATTACCTGATGAAATAGAGAAATATTGTATCGATATTACCAACTATGAATTAGTGCAACAAACGGTAGACAGCATTGTCAGTAAGTTTTCAAAGATAGACATCCTAGTTAATAATGCAGGTGTGATTTACAGCGAATCATTTATCAATATTATGAATCCCTCATGCATGAAGCATTCATACGATAGATTTAAAAAGAATCTTGACATCAATTTAAACTCTGTTTTTATTATGAGTTCAATCATTGCAGAGAAGATGGTTATAAATAGAACACAAGGTGTTATTATAAATATGAGCTCAATAAGTGCTCAAGGCAATGCGGGACAAACGGCATATAGTGCCGCAAAGGCCGCAGTTGAGGCTATGACAAAAACTTGGTCCAAAGAGTTAGGTGTTTTTGGGATTAGAAGCGTTGCTATTGCACCAGGCTTTATAAACACAGAGTCAACAAATCATGCACTAAATGAAAAAACAATAAAACATATTAAATCAAATACGCCCTTGAAAAGATTAGGTGAAACTTTAAATATTTTTCAAAGTGTGAAATATATTGTTGAAAATGATTTTGTTAATGGCGCTGTATTACAAGTTGACGGAGGGCTAACAATATAAATGAAGTTTGTATTTGTAGGAAATAGAAAATTTGTTTTACAAGAGATGTGTGCATTAAAGTTAGACATTATAGATGCGTTAGTTATAAAGAATACCCATTTAGAAAAAGAAATAAGTGATATAGTTGATAAGTATTCTATTATATCAAATAAGAAAGAACTACTAAATAAATTGGATAATTTAGAATATGATGTTTTAGTATCAAATGGATGCCCTTATATATTACCAATAAGTGATATGAAAAAAAAGTTATATATAAATATTCATCCATCCTTATTGCCAAATCTTAAAGGTATAGATCCTGTTATAGGCGCTATTTTATACAACAAAGACTCTGGTGCTACATGCCATCTTATGAATGATGAAATTGATGCTGGAGATATTATATCCCAGGTGAAGATTCCTAAATCTGAAGATTTAGATGTTTCTTTGTTGTACCAACTTAGTTTTATAGCAGAAAAACAAGTATTTAGGCTAGCATTTGATAAAAACTTTGTAGCTAATCAGAAACAGATAGATGGCGTGGATGACATTTATTATTCCAGATGTGAGGAGGATAAGCAAATAGACTTTAATGAGTCTCTTGGGTTGATGATAAATAAAGTTAAAGCATTTAATAATAAATCTCAAGGTGCTTATTTTACATATCAGGGAGATACTTATAAAGTATATGATATTGATATTGTAAATAATAAGTTTGTTGATCAGTATGCCAGAAGTTTTAAGGACCAGGAAGTTTTATTTGTTTATGAGGACTGTGTTGTCGTAAAAAAAGACAACAATATAGTAAAGTTATCTCGCATTATAGGAGATTTATCCAAAATTAAAACAAAATCATCAATTATTTAGAGGAATTATGAAATATTATTATAATCTACTGTATTTTTTTAAAAATATCGCAACTCAAAATAAAGATAACATATCAATCAGTTATGAAAAAAAAGAATATACTTATGAAGAACTTGACAAAAAGTCAAACCAGTTTATAGGGTTTTTCTCTAATAGCCATATCTTACAAAATGATGTTATTGCTATAGCAAATACAAAGTCTTTTGAAGATTATGCGATGATGATAGCTTGTCTAAAATCTGGTGTTACATATGTTAATTTGGATATTGAAAACCCAAAAAAAAGAATAAATGATATAGTGAATTTATGCAATCCAAAAGCAATTTTTTCACTTGTCGAAATGGATATAATAACAGAGCTTTGTGAAGAAAATAAAGTTAATTTTATTTTATACAAGAGTATAGAAAATTCTGATACAGACTCCAACAGTACTATTTCAATTGATGGCGAAACAATAGCTTATATAATGTTTACATCTGGCTCAACGGGTGTACCTAAGGGTGTAGCTATTACCCATCAAAACCTCATTCATTTTATTAACTGGATTCAACAAAGATATGAGATAAGAACCACTGATAGATTTGCAAATATTAGCCCTATGTATTTTGATAACTCTGTATTTGACTTCTACGGGGCTTTATTTTCAGGTGCAACTTTAGTTCCTGTAGATAAAGAGTTGATAACTAAGCCAATAGAACTTGTTGGGTATATAGATAAAATGCAGTGTACTATATGGTTTTCAGTACCTTCTGCGTTGATGTATTTAACTACCATGAGAGTACTAACTAGTGATAATTTTAAAAATATTCGTATTTTTACATTTGGAGGAGAGGGTTACCCTAAGAGTGAGTTAAGAAAGTTGCATAATTTATATTCTAATAGGGCAACATTTATAAATGTATACGGTCCAACTGAGTGTACATGTATTTGCTCTAGTTACACAATAAGTGAAGATGATTTTGAAGATTTAAGTGAGCTGCCATCTTTGGGTTCAATAAATCAAAACTTTTCTTATGTAATTTTAGATGAGAATGGCAGAGAGACTAAACTTGGAGAACTATGTTTACTTGGACCAAATGTAGGGAAAGGTTATTATAATGATCCCAAAAGAACACAAGAAAGTTTTAAAAAATTTACAAATAAAAACAACTATGAAAAAAATATGTATAAAACGGGAGACCTAGTAGAAAAAAGGAATAATTTATTGTATTTTAAAGGCAGAGTTGACAATCAAATTAAACATATGGGCTATAGAATCGAACTTGAAGAGATAGAGTTGGCTATTTATAACATGAAAGAAGTTGAAGAGTGTGTTGTTGTATACAAAAGAGGAAAAGCAAATTATGGCAAGATAGTAGCCTATATATCAACTAATTTTGAAATAAGTTCAAATAATGTAAAAGAATATTTAAAAGACAAACTACCTTCATATATGCTACCAAACAGTATTAGTATATTAGATAGATTACCAAAAAATCAAAATGGCAAAATAGATAGAAAAGAGTTGAAAAGCAGATGAAAAAAATAGCAATTTTACAATCAAGCTACATCCCTTGGAAGGGCTATTTTGATCTTATAAATATGGTAGATGAGTTTGTACTTTATGATGATATGCAATACACTAGAAGAGACTGGCGAAATAGAAATAAGATCAAAACTCCACAGGGTCTAAGATGGCTAACTGTTCCTGTTGATGTAAAAGGGAAGTATTTTCAAAAAATCAATGAAACTAAAGTAAGTGATAAAGAATGGGCAAAAAAGCACTGGCAGCAAATAAAGCAAAACTATTCAAAAGCAAAATATTTTAAAGATTACAAAGATATTTTTGAAGAGTTGTATCTGGGTTGTGACGAAGAGTATTTAAGTCAAATTAACTATAAATTTATCACCGCTATTAACGAGATACTAGGTGTAAAAACAAAGATACGATGGTCAAGCGAATTTGAGTTAGCGGAGGGACAAACTGAGAAACTGCTTGGTATTTGTAAGCAATGTAGTGCGGAAGTG
>NZ_JACUTS010000070.1 GCF_014859695.1 Sulfurimonas sp.
TGTAGCCTGTGTACTTCATGGCGTTTCGCACAAAAAACTCAGGCAGCAGATACCAAGCTCCATTTGCAAGCAAATAGTTGACTTCAGACTTGATGTACTTCATCCCTTCGCCCTCAGCCTTGCCGAACTCCCGGAGTATCCAGTCCTCACACTTATGAAACACACCGATGTCAAAGTATCTTTGAAACTCCTGCCATACGGTGTAACTGTGCGAATGGTACACTTTTGCTTCAGCCACATAAGCCAGCGAATGGCCTGCAAGGATCATCTTAGCCCCCGCATAAGTGTCTTCACCGAGAATAAGCCCATCTTTGAACCATCCGATGCCCTCCAAGGCACTCTTGCGATATGCCGCAAAACTGTCTGATAAAAAGGCAGTTTTTAGTCCATAATGGTTTTTATCTTCTAAGCTGCGAATATATGAGTTCTCTCCATAATTAAACTCTCTCAAATGTTTACCAAAAAGAGTGGTCTCGCTGTAGCTAAGCTGCCTGCCGTAGGCCGCCCCTACTTTTTCATCGCTAAATGCTTTTACAATATTTTCTATAGCAAACTCATCAAACGGCAGAGCATCTTGAGTCAAAAAAACAAGGATCTCGCCCTTTGCCATTTTGGCAGCTTTAGCTCGTGTGCCGCCATGATCAAATTCGCTTTGGGGAATAACCACAACATTTTCAGTATATTGTTTTGCTATAGCGACTGTTTCATCTATTGATGATGAGTCAATGATAATAAGTTCAAAATCCTTGATAGATTGGTTTTTGATGCTGTCTAATAGTTTTGGCAAATAGTTTTGTGCATTATAGGTTGGAATTATCATTGATATTTGAAGCATACTTTTCCTTTCCCTTTAAGAGTCTTTCTGCCATATAATAACCATATAGCAAAAATAGGACACTCATGATCTTATAAGCATAAATCACATCAATAAATATCATATTAACAAAAATAGCAACCAGTATAAGTTTCATTGTGTTATTAATCATCATGTGCATAAATAAGATGGTATAAAGAAATAGGCCAACAATACCAAGTTCACCAAAAATTCTTAAGTAGCTGCCATCTACTGCTGAGCCATAATATCCAGGTGAAAACCCAAACATTATTGTTTGAATAGATGAAGTATTGTTTTTAATAATATACATCCATTTATTTGTTCTTATCAACCAACTTACATCATGCAACTCGGATGCCATATCAACATTTGCATATTGTTCAGAAAATTTATTATTTAGGTCAATATTTTCATATATAGTGGAGACCATTTGTAAATTACCGGTATTGAATAAATTAGCGCTTCTCTCTATTACAGAAATATTCGGAAGAAGTATTAATACAGCAATAAGTACTGGAATAAGAAAACTCCCATAAATTAAAAATTTGGCTTTGTGAATTAACATTAATACTACTAATGCTGATAATAAACCGACTCTTGAGCCGGTAAGAGCAATAGCAATTATAAAAAATAATGTTCCAATAACAATATATATTTTTTTTCTATTAAAATGTTGTAATAATACAAGACCAAATACAAGTAATAGAGAGACCTCCCAAGGACCTGCCGTTAAACCAATAGGGCGTGAAGAAGTATATGCAGTGTATCTACCCAGTTCAAATCCCCCAATTATTCCAAAATACTGTAAAAAAATTATAAATACAGATACGCAACAATATACGATAAAGATTTGTGTTAAATTAAACCTATATTTAAATAAATAATATCCTAGAATAATAAAAATTGAATATTCTAATATCCTGACTGAGTATAAAAAATTAGTGAAGGTAAGTTGTTCATTGAGTAACATAGAATATAAAGACAACAACATAATAAATAACACTATAAAATATGGCTTAAACTTAAAAACAAAATTTAAGTAATTTCTATTCAAAAAAATTGTAGTCAATATCAGTACTAATATTATCAGCAAAAATAAATCATCTATCCTCAGTCCTGAACTTGCATGAATATCAATAAGATTAATTTTTGGAATAAATAGGATAAATATCAAAATATATAAAATAAATTTCATATCTTAGAACTTTGAAACAATAAACTTTAATTTCAAAAGCACAACTTCTAAAAAATTCATATCCAGTCCAATTTTATTTGATTGTGTGTAGATTGCATCCATGATTTTTTTTGCATCCATGATTTTTTTTGCATAATATAAAAAATCAATTTTCTTAGCTCCTACACTATTTATACTATGTTGCCTATATAGAATCGTAGATGTTGACTCATGCCCTATCCTTCCGCTATTTTTCAAGCACACGAGCCCTATCCACCAATCATGCATGATTGCCTCTTTTGGTATATCTTTTGATATGCAAAAAAGCTCTTTGTTTAACATCACAGTACAGCCTGTTATACAGTTCTCAATTGCCAGTTTTCTGATATCTTTGCTATGTAAAGCATCTAACTTTTGATACTCAAACATTGAGTTATGGATGATTTTTAACTCTTCATCAACTACTTTTAAATCTGTGTGTATTAATATAGGTTTATTAATATTATCTTTTTCTGTTTCTAGCATCTTATTAAGTGTAATTTCTATTTTATCCTGAAGCCAAACATCATCTTGATCACAAAACATTACATAATCAAATTTATTGTCTATATTGTTTAATAAATGCGTAAAATTCTCTTTTGCTCCACCACATCTAACACCATCATCTAAATAAAATATTTTGTTTGGATATTTCTCTGCATATGCTTTTATGATCTCAACTGTATTGTCATTTGAACCATCATCATGAATAAATAATTTCCACCCTTGATATGTTTGAGATAACAAAGAGTCTATCTGCTCTGATAAAAACTTTTCACCGTTGTAAGTTGCCATTAAAATATAAACTTTTTTCATCATAACCTACTCCATAACAAATAAAATCCTGTTACCAAAAAACAAAGTGGAGTCAATTTCATAAGTCATTTTCTTTTTTACATAACTTGATAATCTCACGATACACTCTTTCACAACTCTTGCCATCTTGGTATTTGTGAAATCTATTTTTGAGAGCTTCTCGGTCTTCTTTGTATAACTCAGGATTTTCTTTAAACTTAACAACCCACTCTAGCACTTCATCCCAGTTTTTACATTTTGGTCCAGGCGTCACTTCATCATAATCGTAATAAAGTTCTCTGTCTTTTGTAATATATTTTTCATAATCAAATGGTGCAAAGATGATTGGACGGTTTGTTAGCAAATAGTCTACATACAGTCCTGAATAGTCACTTATCACCATACTATAATCTTGAATTATTTCATTTATTTCAATCTTTGATTCTAAAAAATGAATATATTCAGACTTAATAGAGTTTTTAAATTTAGTGTCAATTTTATTTGCTGGGTGCATTTTGATATCCAAAAAAATTCTATACTCTTTTAATATCTTTAATACGCTTTTTATATCAAACCCAAAATCATCAAAAAGATTTATTTCATCATCAACTTTATCTCTTAGAGTTGGAGCATATAATATTTTTAATTTATCATTGTTATATTGTTGTTTGATAAAAACATCGTTTCTTGGATATCCTGTAATAGCTACTTTTTCTATAGGAACTGAAAATGCAGTACTCATATTTTTTTTGTCTGATGAAGAAGAAGAGATAACGAGAGAATATTTTTCTTTTAAAAATGGAAATAAAAAAAGTTTTATTTTATTTTTTAAATCAGATGCTTTATCATCTGATCCAATTTTTTTTATAGGTATTCCATGCCACAACTGAATTGAATACCTTTTGTATGTATTGATAAATCGATATATGTCAAGAAAAGTTGAGTGAGTTACTATAAACACACTTGCTTGCAATGATAAAGTAAAAGCTTTCAACGAATATTTATACAGAATATCTTGTCCATTGCAAATACTTTGATCTTTTGTAACCCATATTGCATTTATTTGCGGATAATTTTTTTTAAGATGTTCAAATAAAAATTTAGGATTATCAAAATATTTTTCTCCAAACCAAGCACCAAAAATCCACAAATCCTTTTTAGGTTTAACAAAATACATTAGATAATAGAATGGTAAATTAAGAAAATAACTAAGAATCTTTTTAATCATTATATTTGTATCAAACTATTCCCAGCTCTTTGATTATTACTCAAAGATGCCTTTATACTGTCCAACTCTTCATCATCGATATCATAATGACTAAATTCTGTGGAGATATTTAGCTCTTTTAGCATTTCTCTTAATTTATCCGAACTTAGCTCTCCAAAAATATCTTGTAAAGCCTCATCAATAAAGTCATATTTTCCGATGACATTATCTATTAGCATCGGAAGGGTAAAACTACATGCTATACCATGGTCTACCCCTTTATGAGCTGTGATGTAGTAGCTCATCGCATGGGCAAGAGCGGTTTGTGTGTTTGAAAATGCAAGTCCTGCGTACATACAAGCTTTGAGTATTTGTGTTCTGTACTCAATATTTTCTAAATCATTTGCTAGAAGTGGTAAATACTCTAGTATAAGTTTTGATGCTTTTATGGCGTAGTTTATCGTAATAGGATTTGCATTTTTATTCCAAATAGACTCTAGTGCATGAGAAAGCGTGTCGAGTCCTGTTTGGACTGTAATTTCTTTTGGTACGCTAAGTGTAAGTGTTGGATCATAAAGAGCTGCTTCACTAAAAAGCTCTGACAAATGAAGTGAATATTTTTTCTTTTCATCCATATCCCATATAGTAGCCCATGGAGTTATCTCGCTTCCTGTTCCTGCTGTTGTTGGTACTGAGATGATAGGGATGAGTTTATAATCTTTTTTTTCTGCTTTACCTTTTATAAGACTGCTAACAAAGCTGGCTTCTTTTTTATCGTTATAAACCGAAAAGTATTTTGAAGCATCTAGCACACTTCCTCCACCAATTGCTAGTATTAGCTCAAACTCATTTTTGTGAATTTCTTTATATGCTACTTCTAAATCTTTAAATTCTGGATGAGATTTTACATCTGTACAGACTTCTACTATCGAATCACAAAGGGATTTGATTTTGTCAACCAAACCTCTTTTTACAAATCCTTGTGAAGTGATAAGTATGGTTTTTCTGCCATTAATATATTTGGCAATATTGCTTATCTCGCTACAACCAAATACTATTTTTGTAGGCATATGGTACGAAAAAATTTGAGTCATTGAAACGTGCTCGCTCTTACTACTTCGATTGGTGGTCTTGGTGTTTCTTCATCATTTCCACATTTTACATGTAGAAATTTTAAGCCTTTTGAAGATGAGAGTTCATCCACAGTTTTTGAAAAACTCTCTAACGACATGATTGTTTGTGAAGTCACATCTAAACCTGAACCTTCTGCTATAGAGATATAATCCAAATGAGTTTGATACGTGTTTTGTCCACCTGTGGACTTGTTTGACTCGTTGTCAAACAGTATGTAGGTTAAGTTTATCTCATCTTTGTATCTTCCAGCTGTTGTAAATCCACCCATATGCATCACAAACTCTGCATCACCACCACAAACGATAACTTTTTTACCCGCTTTTGCCGCACCAAACCCCAAACTCAATGCTCCGCCCATATTACCTGCCATATAGAAGTTATTCGTCTCTTGCATGAAGCTATACATTTCTCTAGCCGTATTGCCCGTAGTCCCAATAAAAAGCGTGTTTGTATCTTTAAACTTTTCATTTAGGTCGATTAAAAACTTGCTTCGTGGTACATAGCTTGATAAATCTAATTGATGCTCATCTTTTAATGCCACTTTTGTAAAGCTGTCTTTTTTTATGATACACATCGTATGGCTTGTATCACAAACATCTATTTGAGAGATAGCCGTATCAATATTTTCAATATCCAGGATGACATTTTCATAACCATATGCTTCTATGAGTTTAGGGAGCTCTGTGGCTAGATGCTGATGTTGTATCTCGCTATCACCTTCACTGTAAGTTCTCCAGCTTGTTAAAATTGGAAATGTAACACCGTATGGCTTGAGAAGACTTGTGATACAGCTTCCCATGTTTGTAACACCACTAGACTGAACTATAACTATAGGCTTTGCTCCAGCCATTTTAAGTCCAGCCGCAACTGAACAGGCTATGGCTTCACTAGCGCAGGGGATATATTCTATATTTTCATGATTTATGGCTGCATTAATGACATCTTTTGCAAAACTGCAGGGCACCACACATAATTGCGTATAGCCTTGCACTATGAGTTTGTCTAAAAATAGGTTTGTATCAAGTGCCATTATTTTGTTCCTGGAATAAGATCTAGTATCTCTTTTATCGAAAGCAGTGATTCTTCGGCTTCTAAGCTTCTGTCATTTTCTAGTATTGACTTCGCAACATTTATCATGCCTGGATAAGCAGCTCTTAGCATGTGGTTTGCATAAATAACAACATTGATACCGGCAAGACTAAGCTCTTTTGCTGTGATTTGATTAAAACTTGTAGGTACTACTACTATTGGGATATGTTCATTGTGTGCTCTTAATATCTTACAAAATTCCAAAATCTCATCTGGGGATTTTTGTCGAGAATGTATCATAATTCCATCTGCACCAGCTACGATATAGGCTTTTGCTCTTGTAACTGCATCATCCATACCAGCTTCTAAAATAAGACTCTCTATTCTGGCAATAATCATAAAATCATCTGTTATCTGTGCTCGTTTGCCTGTTTGAATCTTTTGGCAAAAATTTTCTATTGTATCTTGTGTTTGTGCTACTTCATTTCCAAAAAGAGAGTTCTTCTTTAGTCCTGTTTTATCTTCTATGATAACTGCACTTATTCCTGTTCGCTCTAAACTTCTTACCGTAAAGGCAAAGTGTTCTGCGATTCCGCCCGTGTCCGCATCATAGATCATAGGCTTAGTTGTCACTTCAAAAATTTCGTTGATAGTATTTAATCTTGTACTTACATCTACAGCTTCTATATCTGGTTTCCCTTTTGAGGTAGAATCAGTTAGTGAACTACTCCACATGCCATCGTATTCGATGCCATTATCACCTTTGACAGTTTCAACAATTAGTCCGCTTAAAGCATTGTGCGCTTCCATAATTCTTACTACTTCTTTTGAGTCAATGAGTCGTCTAAGTCGGCTCCTTCTTATGTCGGGAGTAGTGCCAAGTTCTTTAAGTGATTTATTAAGCTGAGTAGATGATATACCTGCTGTGTAAGATGGTTCAACAAGCTCTCCGCCCCATTGTGAAAGTGTATCGATTACTTGTTGTCTGGTTTTTGACTGAACACCCTCTTTCCAATCATCTCCATGGACTACAATATCAGGCTTAACAAGTTCAAGATTTGGTCTATAATCAAGTGTATCTTGAGGGATTACTTCTTTTACCCCTTTGATGTTTTCAATAACTTCTTTTCTTTGCTTATATGCCATATATGGGAGTCTTTTATAGCTTGCTATAGCCTTATCGGTTAAAAGACCTACGGTTACATCTCCATAACTAGCTGCTACTTTCAATATATTCATATGTCCTGGGTGGACTAGATCTGCACTCATTCCTACATATACTTTTTTATTCATTTTTATTTGCTCCTTTTAATATTAAACCTGTTTTTTTCGAATAGTGCAATCTTGTAAAAAAGACTGTCGTTTCTGTAATTAGCACCATTACTGCAACACTGTAGATTGAAATCATACCAAAGAAGGACAAAATACCAAGACCTGTCAAATGAACAAGAGAGCTTTGAATCACAGTCAAATTAGCATACTTTGGGTATCCAAATGCTGCTAAAAGAGGATATCCTAAAAGAATAGCTGGAACATGCAAAATAGAAGATGTCACTAAAATAAGCAAAATCGTATTTACCTCTACATCTGTTATATTGAATAAAATATCAATAATTTCTTTAGAAAATAGATAAACAAACATTACACCTATAATATTAATAATGAAAATAACTATAAATAGTTTATAGTAAAAAAGTATATTTTTACTTTTTGCTAGATACGGATATATTGTATTTACAATTGGATGATACAAACCTTGCATCGCTTGGTACAGTTTCTCTGCTATTGAGTAATAACCTACCATTGTATTGCTAGTAAATAGACCCAATACAAAAGCATTTGCCGACGTGTAGATGCTTACAGACACGCGTGAGAGAAAAAACTGCGAACTGTCTTTGAAATGTATCATCATGGTTTGGATACTTTGCGGTTTAAACTTTTGGTTAAATTGCCTGTATGCAATCCAAAGAGAAATAACTCCGCCCACCATAAATCCAAGACCGTTTAGAAGGGGTACAAGTATATAATCGCTTTCTTCTTGAATAAAAATAAATATCGCAATAGTAAATATCAGTTTTGAAATGATGTTTACTATGGTGATGTATTTCATCCGCTCTAGTCCCTGGAAATACCATATGGGAAACATCGCTTGACCTATTACCCAAAGAAATGTAAGGCAGTAAAGCTCCCAATGGCTTGAAAACTTTTCAAAACTAACTACGATGATCGATAAAATCACAAACGAAACACCTATGAGTATAAACTTTATCATCATCACAGAGCTAAATATCTCTGTGATTTTTTCTTTGTTATCTCTGTGTATGGAGATCTCTCTCGTGGCTGACAGGTTGAATCCATAATCTACAAGGATGTTAAAAAACATAATAAAAGCCTGAGCAAACATCACAAGCCCAAAGAGTTCTACACCAAGCACTCTTACCAAATATGGCAATGTAAGAAGCGGTAGTATGTATGTAAAAGCCTGCAGTATAGACAGAGAAAAAAAGTTTGACATGAGTCTTTTTTTGTCTGGGGAATTGGTTAAAGATTTTATTTTAGTGATCATTGACGCCCCATAGGGCAGATGACAAGAATGCGAGCACATTCTTGCTAGAAAGGCCGACATACCCGGTCCCTGCTATAGCGATCTTGATGTTTGTTTTTTTCAATGCGTGGTCTTTG
>NZ_JACUTS010000177.1 GCF_014859695.1 Sulfurimonas sp.
TAATTATTACGGTATCGGGAGTAATCCCGCTACCTACGTTAACACTTGGTTCTCTTTGGCAGAGAGCCCAAAGCACTTGTGCTTTTTTAGTCATCGTTTTTCTTTCTTTCGTAGGGGATTCCACGTTTTGTTTTGAGAATAAAGTTGCAAAGAGTTTGGACTTGGTGGTTTTTAGTTTTTTCAATCAACTCGCTTGCAACGTCTTTTAACGGTTTTCCTGCCTCAAAAAGATCTCTGTAGGCAGATTTTAACTCATCAATATCTTCACGGCTTAAATGTCTTCTAAGCCCCGTTAGATTTAGACCTCTAAGGGTTGCGCGATTTCCCTCTGCCATACAAAAAGGAGGAACGTCTTGAGCCAGAGCAGATGCACCTGCTACCATCGCATAATCGCCGATATGAACAAATTGATGTATAGGCGTCATCCCGCCAATAACGGCATAATCACCCATCTCAACATGTCCTGCAAGTGTTGCAGCATTTGCTAAAATACAGTGATTGCCGATGATTACGTCATGCCCGACATGTACATAACCCATAAAAAGGTTGTGAGAGCCGATAATTGTTTTGCCGCCGCCGCCTTTTGTGCCGGGGTTAAAAAGGGTAAATTCTCTGATCTTGTTATTGTCTCCGATGATTAGCTCTACATCTTCGCCTGCAAACTTAAGATCTTGCGGAGCCGAACCGATTACTGCATGTGAAAAGATATGGTTATTCTTTCCAATAGTAGTTTTTCCGTAGACAGAGCTGCTTTGTTCTATCTTTGTACCGTCGCCGATGGTGGTGGCTGCTGAGATAAAACAGTATGGTCCTATCTCGACATTATCGCCTATAACCGCACCATCTTCAATAATTGCCAAAGGGGAGATTTTATTCAATGATTTACCTTTTCTTACTTATCAACTATCATAGCTTTTAGTTCAGCTTCTGATACTAAAACATTATCAACATAAGCCTTGCCGTCAAGTACCCAGATTTGACCTTTGTTTTTTATGACGCTTATGCGGTACTCAAGTCTATCACCCGGTTTTACGGGAGTGCGAAACTTCGCTTTATCGATGCTCATAAAATAGACTACTTTGTTTGCAGCTTCCTCTTCGGTCATATCGCCCATACTTTTAAATGCCAATATGCCGCCGGCTTGTGCCATTCCCTCTAAAATCATAACGCCTGGATAGATCGGATGACCCGGAAAGTGACCTTGAAATATGTTGTCGCCTATTGTTACGTTTTTAAACCCGATAAGAGACTCTTTCTCTTTAATCTCTGTAACTCTATCTAGAAGTAAAAAAGGGTAGCGGTGAGGTATAATTTTTTGAATTTCTACAACATCCATAATCATTAGTAAAACCTTTGTAATTTAATAAATTCGGTTATTCTACCAAAATAAATATTATAGAATCATTAGTTTTTCTCTGGTGTCCTCATAAGTTTTGGCATCAAGTTCTACAGTTAGCTTTGTTTGTGGTATTTCAATTACGACAATAATCGGGCTTAAATTGTAGCTTGTATCTGTGAGTGTATCTCTAAA
>NZ_JACUTS010000178.1 GCF_014859695.1 Sulfurimonas sp.
ACTCCCCACGTGTAAAAAAATATCATTTTTTTCAGAAAAGTGACACCGAATTAAGCTATAAAATTATACTTCACATGTTTTAATTCCAAATTTATTGAGATGTAGATGCTTTTGGCAAGATTTACTGTTTTTTCGACAATAGCATCCTGCAGCAAGCTTATTAAGAGAGTGGTTTTTTAAGGATTTATTTGTCATTGCAAACTCTCTTCATAAGCTCGGTATCTTATTTTTTGGAGTTGTTTTTGAAACTGCTCATTTACCTTAAGTGTTACTTCTCTGGCGTGTGAAACAACTTTTCCTGCAATGTTGTAAAGTTTATAACGTATAGTTTTTACTGTATGTTTTTGAAGATTAGCATCTAAAATCTGCTTAAAGAGTAAAAAAAGATTATAAGCTAGTGTACCTATTGCAAAGTAAAAAGCATTTGCTTGTGTATTTGAAGTTGGAAGATAGCTCATATTAAAACCATTTTTCAACTCTTTAATTTTATTTTCACTGGTTTCACCTCTTTGCCTGTGTAGTTTAATAATCTCTTGTGGGCTTAAGTCATTATCGTTTGTAGCAATACAGTAGTAGATTTCATCTTGATGTTGCATCATCACTTCGTCTGAAATATACTCTTCAAGTGTGGGCAACACCGGAGTTATATCTTTTTTAATCACTATCATTCTAAAAGCATTATCCGTATCTTGCATTGTGTGCATAAACTCTGCTACCTTTTCTTTTTTTGAGAATTGCTGCCACTCTTTATCTTTAATATCTTTGATTGAATCAAATACATTCTTGTTCTTTTTAGCTGTTACGCTAAAAAGAATATTCTCTTTATCGCAGTGGTTAAAAATAGCAGCTTGATATGAAGCACTATCAGCACGAAATCTATCAAACTTCACACTAAGTGGAAGCTGTGCTTGGCACTGTTTAAGAAACTCTAAGTTTTTACTTGCAGGAGCCTCATTACCATCTCTAAAATCTACATCAATAACATAACCACCGTTAATATGCCCAACCATAGGCATATATCCGGGTGCATCTTTATAAGACCACTTCGCTGTATTTTTATGAGCTTCAATAAATGTAGCGTCTATATCTAAGATAAGCTCTTCGCTTTTAATACTTTTTAGAAATCTTTTTAAGAATTGATTATTGATCTTTCTTATTCCATTTTCTCCAATACTGTTATGTTTATGAAGATACTTTGTGAATGCTGATGCTGTTGGAATATTGTCCATTTTTAGAAGTGCCCCGAGTGCTGTATCTAATCGTATCTCTTTAATATCATCAAGAACTCTACCTCCGCTATGAAGCATTAAAATAAGTGGATAGATAAATTCAAAGGGTGTATATCCGTTTGGATGTTTGGCTAAAGGAAGGTTCGTGTTGCAAAGTGCTTCAAGGTTCATACCTTTTAGGTATTCACCTAAAATTGCTACACCTGTTCTAGGTGTTAACTTTTCGTTTGTTGTTTCGATATTGAAGTTTAATATTGTTTGAGGCATAATCTGATTCCAATTTAGAAAAAGTTACACCC
>NZ_JACUTS010000071.1 GCF_014859695.1 Sulfurimonas sp.
CTATACTGAAAAAGTTATCTTAGCATGTTGTTTGAAAATGGGGTCCACTATACTAATCCCAAAACATGAATTGCAGAACTATCTGTTACCCCATCTTGTAGTGCTCTTAAAATTGTAAAAGTTAAAGTTATCGCATACATCCCAATTATGAGGACAATTTTTTTATTTAATGACATTTTGATTTTATAAATAAATAAACCAAGCAGTCCTATTGTTAGCATTAAGTATGCTGCTTTACTGAATGTTATAAATATTAAGATAGAAACGATAGTGAGCAAAATTGTCTTTAAATATAAATTTCTAATGCTAAAAAAGAAAAAAAAGAAAATAGCTGATAAAGCATAGCCAGCTACAATTGGGTCAGCAAATAGCCCAGGAATTCTACTTGTTTTTATGTCAAAAATAGTAGTTCTAAAGTTACCAGCAGTTCCTTCGCCCCTTAAAACTCTACCTACTTCCATGTAAAATGATTGTAGATCAATAAATGAAACTATGTCTAGTAATATAAAAAAAATATTTGTTAAGATTAAAGCGATCAAAATAAAATTGACTGGTAATATTTTGAATTTATTAACATCAGTTTTAAAATTATTTTTTGAAAGTGTAAAGATATAAACATGAAGAGAAAAAAGTAATGGAATATATACATTAGCTAAGTACTGTATAGCAGTAGTCTTATCTGAGCTTTTTGAAAATGAAAAAATCACGATAGCAAAAAGTATATATAATAAATAATCTATTTTTAAAAACTTTCGTGTGTATTTTAAGAAAAAAATAAAAACTATCACAAGTCCTAAAACTCTAGCTAAGACACCGAGTTTTAAATCTTCCCAATCATATAGATTTTGCCCAATTCCTACGTATGTCCAATTAAACAAAACTAACACTAAAGTAAACAGCAAAAGACCAATATCAAAGGATAATGATTTATTTATATAAAATACATATACTAATACAAGCATCAATAAAGAACTAAGCCATACTGATGGTAATAAAAATGAAATGGGAATTAGAGTAAAAAATAGTAATACGATATTTTTAGAATGAAGACTTAATCTCTCCATCACTTCTCTTTCTCAAAAAAGTCTATCATCAACTCTAATTTATTCTTATACTCATCATCTTTAGCCAACTCTTTTATAGCTTCTAGTATGTTTTCATAGGTAGTTTCAAACGGTCTATTTCCTGCGAAGCCTTTTACCCATCTAGTAAAGTCAAAACAAGTTTGCAAATACTCTTTACTCTCTATCATCCATTCTTTATGTTGAGCTACTGTTATGCTACTGAGTAGCTCTTCATCTCTTGGGTGCCAGCCACTTTGCTCTTTTGGTTTTTGCATTAGGCGTATGGCTGTGTTTATGTCACTGAGGTTTATTTGTGTTTGGCTTGCTCTTTTATTTTCATAGTACTCTTTGAGTTGGGCATTTTGACTTAGTAGGTTGATATCTTCTTCTACTACAAAGCTTGGGATGTTTGTGTTATTTAGATCCAAAGTATCTATGTAGTATTTCATAGCCTCTATGTAAAAGTCTTTATATTTTTTTTCATTCTCTTTATCTACTCTGCACATAAGCTCTATGTACCACTTGAAGCTAATGGCACTTACTATCTTGACTATCTCTTTTTTATGCTCTTCAAAAAGTGTATAAAACTCCTCTGCAAAGCTTTTGTCACTATATGCTAACTCATACAAAAATCTATCATACTTCTCTTTTACTTCGTCATATACTTTTAACGTTTCATTGTTTTTGTTTAGTTGGTCGTTTAGTTTTTGAAGTTCGTATATGAAGCTCTCTTTTTCTACATAGTGTTTTTTGATAGCGGTGTCGATGTGAGGTTTGAGGCTTGATATATTTGCAAAAGCAAAGCTTTCGCTCTCAAACTTTTTGATCTCAAAAATAGCTTTAAATATCATTTGCACTATTGAGTGCGATATTCTCTCATTTGTCTCTTTACTTAGTAGTTCTTCAAAGAGTTTGAGCTTTGAGATAAACTGTTTCATCAGTCGTATGTTTGCTTTTTTATTGGCATCGTTTACATATGACAGCAACTCTTCTACAAGCTCCCAGCTAACAAACTCTAAAGACTCATCTTTTACCAGTGCTAGATTGTCTTTTGGATGTGGCTCATAGTAGAGTCTGTAGTCTATGATTTTCTCGCTAAACTTATCAAAGATTCCTTGATTATTTGTTTTGGTGGTGATATGTAGCTCTTTTGGGTTGCCATCTTCATCGGTAGCTATAGTTTTACTATGGTTTGCCTCATCGTGTTCTTTGAGTGAGTCGTTGTTGTTTATGAGGACTATCTTACATTTGTGTTGCTCTTTGAGTTCAGAGATGAAACCTAGCACTTCTGTGATACTTAAGTTTGGCGATATTCGCTCAAAGTCATCAAAGCAAAGCACCACACCCTCAAAGGTTTCTTTTGTAAAAGCATTTGCCACCATGGAAACATCTACTCCCCATTTGGTTTCGATGATTTTACCTATGATGGGGTTTTTGTCTATGAAGTTTGCTACTTTGTTGGCATCATATACTTTAAGCACTATTTGCTTTTTGATCTCATCAAGTTTATGCTTGCCAAAAAGTGAGATATATACATGAGCATTTTCATTCCATGAATGCTCTGCAAAGTCATTCCAAAAAAATGTCTTACCAATCCCCCAACTCCCTTGTAGACTCACTACTACGCCATCTTTTTCAGTATTCTCTTTTAGTATTTGTGTGAGTTGCTGTTTTAGTATTGGGATTTGTTTGGATGTGTATTTTTGGTTTTGAAACTCAGACATCATAACCCACTCTTCTAAGGTACTCTTCCGCATCACTTTTAAAATAGCTTCTTACCGTACTAAAAAACCGAGGGTAATTTCCATAGCTATCTTTTGAGAGTTGAGATTCCACGATTGTTACAATAGCTAATGATATATCTTGACTTGCTTCATACTCTTGTATCACTTGTTCTCTTAGTTTTTCAATGAGGCTTTTTCTCCACTCTTTTAGTTTTGGTGAGTTTAGATTTAGCTTTTTTTCATCTAGTGAATTTATAGCTTTTTGTTTTAGTTCAGGTGGACAATTTTCTTCTATTACTCTCATCTCTCCGCTTTTTGCCATCACTTCAAATATAGCTGGAAACGCAGGTATCTCAAGAGGGTTGAGTATCTCGTCATCCCAAACAAAGTCGCTCTTTAACACATCGCTGTGTCTGTGGCGTTTGTCTGTTATAAATCTTGTCTCATTAAGCACATACCTATCACTACCGCCGAGACAACATCCAAAAAGATTATTCCAGTCAAGATCCCAATTTTTATCTTCACTGCTATCACTTTTAGGGTGGAAGTGTTCTACCCTAAAATCATCTCTTATCTCATCACTACCAAAATCCATCTCACAGTAACAACAAAGCCCACCTTGGTCAGCTTTTAGTTGAGCCATAACTTCTTTATGCCTATCTTGACAACTGTTTTTGAAGTCATTTTCCCAGTTGGCATGTGGATTTTGCTCTGCATACTCTTTTAGCTTTTGTGGCACAGCTGACTTTTTGACTCTTTTCACTTACTGCCTTTTTGGTACTCTTTGAGGCGTATGTCCATGTCTGCTTTGAGTAGCTCTTTTTCTTTACCTGCTCCCCATTTGTCCAGCTCGGCTCTAAGTTCTTTTGCTTCTGGGCTATCGTAGTTGTTTTCATCTATCATCTCTAAGTAGTCATTTAGCTTTTGTACTATCTCAAGGTTTTGCGGTCGTTCATCTACTCCGAGTATTTTGCTGAGCATCTCATGGCTTTTGGTTCCATAGGAAAAATCAAAAATTTCTTTTTTAGGTTCACCATCTTCTAGCACTATGGCTTGTATATGTTTTGCTTCTACCGTTGTGAGCACTTGTGGGCTATGGGTTGTAACTATAAACTGAGCATTTGGAAATGTTCTTTGTAAGTCTATAAGAATATGTTGTTGCCATCTAGGGTGTAAGTGCAAGTCCACTTCATCTATCATCACTATAGCTTTACTCTGGAGTGGATTTTGCATGTGCGGATTGGCTTCTGCCATTCTTGCGGCTATGTCCATCACCATCGCAAGTACAGTTTTGTACCCGTCACTAAGCTGGTCAACTCTGTAAGCTACTTTTTGTCCATCTATGGTTTTGTCTATCATAAATCTAAGTGGTCTCGTCTCTATGCGAGGATTTGAAAACTCACTCAGCATAGAAGTGATGGCGTTTCGTACTGCTTGAAGCTCTGGCAGTACAAAGTCAAAATCTCTTTTTTCTTTTATGGCTCTTCTTTCCATATCTTCCATGGCGTCAAACCACTGAAAAAGCCTGTGAAAATCGGAGTCGGCATTGAGTGAACCACTGAGTGCTTCAAACCTCGAAAAAGACTTTTTAAAGTTTGTCTTTCTCATGGGTGAGCGAAGAACTGCTCTACTTGTCCCATAGTACATGATGAGAGGTAATTCAAACTCATTGATAGACTCATTGTGTCTATCTATAAGAGTATCTATGTAGTTATCTAGTTCTTTGAGTTGTTTGCCTTGTGGTATTTGAGACTTTGTTTGGTTTGATTTATCTCTAGCTTGTGTTCTGTCCCATGAGATGCTTTCATAGGTATCTATCTCTATTCTCATATAAGGAGCTTTTTTGTTAGGCTCAGTTGTCAAAAATCTTAAGTCTTTCTCTTCAAAACTTTTACCTGTTACTTTTGGCATACGAGTAACCATCGCACCAAACCCTATAGCTATAGCATCGAGTATAGTAGTCTTGCCTATGCCATTTTCAGCAACTATGACATTGAGCTTTTCATCAAACTCTATACTAAAGCGTTCATAACTTCTAAAATTGGTAAGCTTAAGATTTTTTATTTTCATAACTGACTTCTCGTATTATATTTTTTAAGGTTTATTTTATCTGATTTGTTATTGATAGTTACTTAGATAGGATTCCAAAAATCTTTCCGCCAACTCTGCCATACACTTTCAAAACCAACTCAGGCACAAAGTCAACAATTTTTGTTCGTACCATTGTTTCGTAGAGCCATTTGTTAAATTTTATCCACTTAATGAGTCGTTTATAGCTTTGTGGGACTTTCTCGGAGTGTGCATCCAAATCTCCAAACGCCACTCTTCTCTCGTTTACATAGGAAGTTTTAAATTTTATATAATTCGTATTTTGAGAAGCGATGATATTGTCAACACTCTCTTTTTCGATGTAGATTTTTTTAGCAGTTGCCATTTCTTCTATAATCTTTTTACCAGTTTCACTATTTGCTGCAAAAAGACTGCTTCCTGTTTTGTCAGCATAGTATTTTCTAAGCCATGCATCTCCTACGGAAATGTCGGCTACAACGCCGATGGGGTCGCTACATGTAAAACAATAATCAGGTGTGAAAGCAAAACCTCCCCAGTTTAAGCTAAATTTAATATTTGTGGAAGGAAGGCTTCGCCCTCCTTCCACACTTGTAACGCCTGCCCAACCCTTGCCTCTGTAGTTTATCTTTTGGTTTGGTTTGGCTTGAAGCAGTCTTCTTTCAAAGTCTGAAAACTCTTCTGTTTTAGTCTGTTTGCAAAAAAGGGCAATAGTAATAAACTCTACATTTTTTCGTAAATGCTTGTTTGCTGTTTGCAAAGTTTTTAAGCCTTCGATATGGCAAGGAAGACCTATGACTAAAAGTTTTTTATGATTTCCTTGTTCTATTTTTTCAGCCAAACCATTTAAAAGTGAAACTTGTCTATAGATGGAGCCTCTTGTTTTTCTGACCTCTTGGCTGTCTGTAAAGATTTCCGTAATTATCTCATTTGCGTCATTTTGATAACTGCTCACCACCCCATCAACTTGATTTGTCTCTCGCAAATAAGCGGCTATTTCTGTGCTTATTCCAGCTGTTGCTGCTTCAAAGCGATGGTCATTGTCAAGTGAATAACCAAAATAACACTCTCCTAGTTTTTCTCTATAGCTCTCAAATGTTACATCATTGTTAAAAATTTTATCTTCTGTCGGACATGCTTTGTAACATGCCATGCATGATGTGCATATATCACTGTCTATGCGCGGAACTGCCAGTCCTGCTTCATTTTTGATGAGTTGTATGGGGTTTATACCGTTGTCATCAGGAAATGCACACGCTTCTGTACATGCAGAACATCCCGTACAAACAGAATCATAAATTTTTAAATCTTTATCTATCACTTTACTATCTCTTTAAGTTTTGATACAAAAATTTCATGCTCTTTTTTTAGTTTTGCGTTTGCAGCTTTTAAATTTTCTACTATTTGCCCTCTTGTGTTTACTAACTCTTGAGACAGGTCATATATGGTATTTAAATTTTCATACTCGACACAAAAATACTCCATGTTTATATTTTTCATATAGCCCATAATTTTGTGTTGAGTATTTATTGCTATAGTCGGCGTAAACGCAGTTGTAGCCAAAATAGCAACATGCATACGAGTAGAGATAAAAAACTCTAACTTGGCAAGCAATGATGTGTACTCATCTGGAAAATAGGGACGATTTTCCAAAATAGCCACTTCAAATTTGTCTGCTAATCTTTCTTTGAGTTTTAAACACAAAGCATAATCAGCACTAATCTCACGAAGTTTGTAATTTGATGGCATGATAAGTATTTTATATGCATTACTATCTAGTTTTTCTATTTGTGAACCAACTTCTTGAACTAAATCAACTTTTTGTCCCATCTCGCTATGAGGTGGATTTGATATTGTGATACCTATTATTTTTTTTGTTTTATCATTAAAATAGCTATGTATCTCTGCGTTTCCTACCTCTTGTTGAATTGCAACATCTGGTACAAACATTACTTTATCTTTGTCAAATCCAAGCGATAAAAGAGTTTCGTATGAAGGCTTATCTCTTCCGACAAAAAGATGAGCATTTTTTAAAGCGTAGTAAACAAGTTTTCTAGTCCACCATTTTTTTAGAGGTCCTACACTTTGTGGAAACAAAATAAACTTTTTACCTTTTTTGATAGCCAACCAATAGGTAAAAATCCAAAATGCCAATGCTTGATAAAAAGTATCGCCTATAATTTCTCCGCCACAACTTATACAAATATCATTTTTCTCTATCGCTTCTATGGCTCTTTTTTGCTCATTTGTAAATGTAAGCTTTTTTGAATTTATCTTAAATGTATTTTCGTTCAATACATGCAGACTCATAAATAAGGTATTTTTTAAAGCCCAAACAATTTTTCCAAGTTTTCCAAGTCCAAACCAAAATTTTCCAAACATTGGATCATAAAGATTTTTTTCATCAAACTTGAGACTATTTGTTTCTTTATCCATAGTGATAATGTCAAATTCACATTTTCCAAAAGCTTCTTGTGAGAGCTTTATAGTGTTTTCAAGTAGGGCACCATTTCCCACATGGATGGTACTTAGTGTGTCCATCAATAATATTTTTTTACTCATTTATAACCTTTTGAAAATTTAATTTTGTTTTGATGTTTTGTATATTGAAAATCATTGACACAGCAATAACTGCTAGAAAAATAGATTTTTCTAGCAATGAAAAGTGGTAGTTTAAAAACAAAAATAGCATCAATACTCCAAATAATATAATGGCAATTTCTTGTTTTGTTAAAATATTGGTAAAGATAACTTTAAAACTACTGATTTTATACAAAACCACAAGTAAAATTTCTGTGAGTACCGTCGCAATAATCGCACCATAAACGCCATATATTGGAATTAAAATATAGTTTAAAACTATGTTTGTAACGACACATGCCAAAGATGTATAAAGCTTGATATAATTCAGATTTGATGATGAAAGGATGGCGGTATATGTGTACATAGAAAATCTAAAAATGATGATAATCGATAAAAGAATTAACATTTTAGAAGACTCAACAAACTCATCACCAAAAGCCAAACTAATAATCTCTGGTGCGAAAAGCATAGTGATGATTGCAAAATATATTGAGAAGAAAAGATTTGTATCTTGGATTTTTAAGACAAGTTTTTTTAATGTTTCCTGCTCGCCATTTTGTACATATTTTGCTACAAGAGGGTAATAAAGCTTAAAAAGTACATCTGCGAAAATAATAACGGTCATATATATTTTTACAGCAGCCGAATAAAGACCAATGTCTCCAAATGAGATATTCATCTGCTTTAGCATAATGATGTCTATCTGAACAAAAACAACCACTAAAAGCGCATGGAGTACATAACTCCAAGCGTTAGTTAAATAGTATTTTGCAAAATTCAAATCAAATAGTCTTTTAGTTTTTAAAATATATCTAAATTTATAAAACTTTTTAGAGAGTATTAAAACATATATAAATTTAGAAAGTAAAAAAGCAAAATACATCACAAGAATATCTTGAATGCTTAAAATATTTGCAAAGACAATAACGATAAAAATAGATTTTTCTATGATGGTAAATTTAGATTCTAAAATATAATGTCCGTTTTTGTAAAGAGAAGAACGAAAAATCGAGATAATACTATCGAGATAATAAGAGCCTAAAAGTAAGAGTAGATAAATATTATTAGTGATAATAAATGTAGTTGCGAAAATAATTAAAAAAATAGCACTCTTAATTAAAAATATAGTGTTAAAGTTTTTTAATCTCTCAATTTTACTAAATTCTCTTATCTGATAAAACTCTCCGCCTAAATCAAAAAGTACAAACAATAGTGTTGCGATGGTAAAATAATAGGAAAACTCTCCAAAAACTTCTTTGCCAAATGTTTGAGCTAAAAGCATAAAAAAGAGAAACGTTATTCCTTTTTCAAACATTTTTGCAAAGAGTAAAGTTATGGTATTTTTCATTTATTTATCGCTTCCCAACAATAAACCCATCCAAAGAAATGAGAGTGATTTTATGGCTTGTTTTTTACTCAATTTAGT
>NZ_JACUTS010000012.1 GCF_014859695.1 Sulfurimonas sp.
GCTTGGAGGAAATATTAAAAAACTTTGTTGTCTTTTAGAATGAATCAGCCGTGTTGTGACGTTTTTCATATTTGCTAAATTTTTTCTTTTTAAATACAATAGCACATATTTATCAAGGATTTCAATATGATGACAAAAGAAGCAATAGAAGAACTTTTAAATCAAGAACATTATACTTTTGTTGAAAGTGTTTATAATTCAATAGGAGAAGTATATGAGGCTATTTATTTTGTAAAACCTAATCAAGAAGAACTTCAAAATTTTATAAATAATTATGAAGAGATATTAAAAGAAGAAGAATATGAACGAAGAAAAAGCTATTTGGCATATGATATTGAAGAGATTGAAAATTTAGCAGAGGATGAAGAAAGAGACCTCACAGAAGAAGAGGAAGAAAAAATTGCACAGCTTGAAGATGAACTTCAAAGTTTAAAAAATTATCGAAGTTAAAATGACTGAACAAGACAAACTAAGCAAAGCAATTTATGGAACTTCGAGTTTAGAATCTTTTTTTAGAGAAGAAAATAATATTTCTAATAGAAATCCTCTATTAAGAGATGCTCTATTATTATTTTTTGCTTTGACAGAAGAACAACAAGAAGAATTTTACGCAATTATAGATTATAATGAAAATAATAGTGATGTTCCAAAAGAAGATAGACAAGACATGATGTTTAAAATGCTTATGGAAATAAATGAAAGAAGTAAAAACTCGATTAGTCAAATAAGTTTGTCTGAAAGACAGAAAATTGTTGAAGCTAAAACAATTATTTCAGTTGAAGAGTTTGAAATGAAATATGGAGATAGCGAGGAAGTTCAAAGAGTTTATAGAGAAAGACCTCAAAATAAAATTCCATACCACCAAAAAGTTAAAAGAGGAAAAATAACTTATAAAGTTATTGAAGTCGATAGATGGAGAGAAAATAACAATATTTCTAATAAAGAAAATAGATAAAATTGTTGTTTTAACACTATCTAATGGGTCAAAAAGGGGTCAAAAATAAAATTATGATTGAAAAAATCACTATAAATATGGAGTTTTTTAAAAATATCTGAAATGAATATACTTAAAGAGTTTAGAATCAGCGATAAGTGCTCCTACTTGCCGGACAAGAGTCAGACAACGCACTACAAGGTAATAGATAAGTGCTCCACTACTTATTGTGAGGATTTAATAGAGCGCGGATACAGAAGATTTGGCAAGATGTACTTCAGACCAATCTGCCCCACATGTGATGAGTGCAAAAGTATAAAAATAGATGTAGAAAACTTCAACTTTTCATCCTCTCAAAGAAGAGTAATGAGAAAAGCTTCCAAGATTAAAAGCTATATTCAAAGACCTACAATCAGCAAGGAGCACTTAGAGCTTTTTGAAAAATATCATCTCTATATGAGTGAAAAAAAAGGGTGGGAGTTTGCGCCATCATCGGTGCAGAGTTACTATAACTCATTTGTAGATGCCCATAACAATTTCGGTCATGAGGTTTTATACTTTTTGGATAACAAGCTCATCGGAGTAGATTTGATTGATATTCTTAATGATGGCGTATCTTCAATCTACTTCTACTATGACCCTGATTATGCTCATCTCTCTTTGGGAAGGTTCTCTTTATATAATCAGATTGCATTTGCAAAAAAAAGCAAAAAAAGGTGGGTTTACCTAGGCTACTACGTCAAAGAGTGTCCCTCTCTTGTATATAAGTCTCATTACAAACCCTACCTAATGCTTCAAGGCAGACCTACAACAGATGAGGATGCTCTTTGGTTAACTACCTAGGAGCTCCCCTTTTTGGTACTCTCTAATCTCTCTTTTTTGTTGATGCAACTCTTCTTCTAATAGTTTATTTTTTCTCTCTTGCCTCTCTTTATCTTTTTCTCTAAGCCATTTTATTCTCTGTGCTTCACTTCCTCTTTTCGTGGCAGCCTCTCTTGCCTCAACTGCACTCTTACGCTGTTGCAGCTCCTCTTCTATATAGAGTTTTGGCTCCTGCGAGAGAGAAATCTCATCCCTGTGCAAAGTGTAAAACTCTACAATACTCTCTCTGTACTCATCTAATTCTATTATTCCTGAATTTATAAGCTGTTCAAAAAGCATAACATTATCGTTTTGCATTGATTCTTCAAAACTAATTTTAGAGACTCTTATAAAATTTCTGTCTTTTTTATAGAGCTCTCTTAGCTTTTTCAAATAGAGCGCCTCATCTACGCTCTTATCTCCGGACTCGATGGCAAATCCATCCTTTTTTGTAGCATTGACATCTTCTATATACTCTTGTATCTCTTTTTTATAGAGTGATAGCTCCTCTATCTCCGCTAACTTTTCAATAGCTGCAGAGTTGTTGTAAATCGTGTCACCTAGTTGAGAATATACAGAAGGGTTTTTAGCAAAGAGAGTTAGTGATAGAAGTGATAGTATTACAATTTTTTTCATCTTTTTTTGCCTAATTTTTTTATTTTTTTAATTATAATAGATATAATTGCATTATGATTAAAAAAATAAAAGTCGAACTTATTTACTTCTTAGCAATCTTGGTGTTGCTTTCTATTTTACAGCACTCCGACCTATTAAGTTCGCCGATTCAAAGAGCCTCTCTCATGATGGAACGGGGAAATTTTCTACACCCTCTTCTTTGGACATCCGTCGTTTACGTAATTATACTGGCTTTAAGAGCAGTTGTAAAATTTCTATTTTATATAAAAAATAGAAATAAAACTAATTTATCATAAAATTTTGATTTTTTGTAGATAGTTTGGAGTTAATGCCTCCCCCAACTAAGAGGAGGCACTTTTTGTAGCGGTTTAGCCGTTTCTCTTTTTAATAATCTCTTCAGATACATTTTTTGGAACTTCTTCATAGTGATCGAATTCCATAGAGTACGTTGCTCTACCTTGAGTAGCAGAACGAAGATCGGTTGAGTAACCAAACATCTCAGCAAGTGGAACGAATGCATCAACAATTTTGTTTCCGCTTCTATCGCTCATTGCGTTGATTTGTCCACGACGACGATTAAGGTCACCGATAACATCACCCATGTAATCTTCTGGAACTTCAACTTCTACTTTCATCATTGGCTCTAAAATTGAAGGATTTGCTTTTCTACAACCCTCTTTAAAGCCCATTGAAGCAGCAAGTTTAAATGCCATCTCGTTCGAGTCAACTTCATGGTATGAACCGTCATAAAGCGTAACTTCAACGTCTTCCATCGGGTAGCCCGCAAGAACACCGTTGCTCATTGTCTCAGAACAACCCTTCTCAACTGCAGGAATATACTCTTTTGGAATTACCCCGCCCTTGATTTCATTATGGAAAACAAAACCTGTACTAGGCTCGCCCGGCTTGATTCTAAGGTATACATGACCAAAAGCACCGCGTCCACCAGACTGTTTTGCGTATTTGTACTCTTGTTCAACTTCTTTTTTGATAGTTTCACGGTAAGAAACTTGCGGAGCACCGACTTCAGCTTCTACTTTAAACTCTCTTTTCATACGGTCAACAAGAATTTCAAGATGCAATTCGCCCATTCCTGAAATAATTGTCTGTCCTGTCTCTTCATCAGTATGAACTCTAAAAGATGGATCTTCCGCAGCAAGTTTACCGAGTGCTAGACCCATTTTCTCTTGATCGGCTTTTGTTTTTGGCTCAACAGCAACAGAGATAACCGGCTCAGGGAATACCATACGCTCTAGCACAACTGCCTCATCTGAATCACAAAGAGTGTCACCGGTAGTTGTATATTTAAGACCGACTACTGCACCGATTTCACCCGCATAAATCTCTTTAACTTCTTCACGCTTAATAGCATGCATCTTTACGATACGGCCAATGCGCTCTCTTTTATCTTTTGTAGAGTTATGAACGAATGAACCTGCTTCTAATGAACCGCGATAAACACGGATAAAAGTCAATGTTCCAACGAATGGATCAGTCATAATCTTAAATGCTAAAGCAGCAAACTTGCCATCATCAGTAGATGGAACTATGACTTCTTGCTCTTCGTCATCCATCACAGTGCCTTTAATCGGAGCACACTCTACAGGAGAAGGAAGATAAGCAACAACTGCGTCAAGAAGAGTCTGAACACCTTTGTTTTTAAATGCTGTTCCTGCAGTCATAGGAACTATATGCATTGCTATTGTTGCAGCTTTAATTCCTGCAATAATTTCCTCTTCGCTTAGCGCTTCACCCTCAAGGTATTTTTCGGCAAGCTCTTCGTTTCCGTCAACTTCAGAGATTGATTCAATCATCTTTTCACGATACTCTGCAGCTTTGTCCAACATGTCCGCCGGAATCTCTTCTACGTGGTAGTTTGAACCCATTGCAGCATCTACATCCCAAACGATTGCTTTCATCTTAACAAGATCTACAACACCTGTAAAACCATCCTCAGCACCGATTGGTAATTGGATTGGAACAGGATTTCCTTTTAGGCGATCACGAATTTGAGCTTCAACTTGATAGAAATCAGCGCCTGTTCTATCCATTTTGTTAACAAATACAATCGATGGTACACCATAACGATTTCTTTGTCTCCAAACAGTCTCAGATTGTGGTTGAACGCCGCCAACTGCACAGAAAACTGAAACAGCACCGTCAAGTACACGCATAGAACGCTCAACTTCAATAGTAAAGTCAACGTGACCCGGAGTGTCTATAATGTTAATTTGTTTGCCGTCCCATTCACAAGTTGTTGCAGCAGAAGTAATAGTAATACCACGCTCTTGCTCTTGCTCCATCCAGTCCATTGTAGCAGCGCCGTCATGAACCTCGCCGATTTTATGCTCACGACCTGTATAGAACAGAATTCTTTCAGTTGTTGTCGTTTTACCCGCATCAATGTGAGCAGCAATACCGATGTTTCTTACATCTTCTAGTTTATGTGATCTTGCCATAATTTATCCTATTACCAACGATAGTGAGCAAATGCTTTATTTGCTTCAGCCATACGATAAGTATCTTCTTTTTTCTTAAATGCATTACCTTTTTCGGAACCGGCATCCATTAACTCATTAGCCAATCTCTCAGCCATTGTTCTCTCGTTTCTTTTTCTAGAAGCATCAACTAACCATCTAATAGCTAGCGACAATTGGCGTACCGGGCGTACTTCTACTGGAACTTGATAAGTAGCACCACCAACACGGCGACTTTTAACTTCAATAATCGGCTTAATATTTTCAATAGCATCGTTAAATGTATCGATACCTGTTTTTTCACCGCGAGAGCTTACGATATCTAAAGCGCTGTAAATAATCTTCTCAGCTGTACTTTTTTTACCGTCATACATAATTTTGTTTATAAATTTCGTTAAAACTTTGCTTCCATAAACAGGATCAGGCATAATTTCACGAACGGGAGCTTTTCTTCTTCTCATTTGTAATTTCCTTACTTCAATTTTTTTTAAATTTACTCAAAATATATCACTTAAGAGATATCCTGTGTTAGCTTAATATTTTTCAGCTTTTCACTAAAACATAATTTCAAATAAAACTAGTTTCATGAGCCCACTGCTGAAGTGAACTTAGCGTTAGCGTAGTGAAACGGACTTGTTCGTTTCGCGTACTAATTAATGTTTAGGTTCCTAAAAAATAGTCCCTATTTTTTAGGACGTTTTGTTCCGTATTTAGAACGAGCAACCTTACGATTTGCAACACCTGCGGTATCGAGTGCACCACGAACGATGTGATACTTAACACCGGGTAAATCTTTTATACGACCGCCACGAACTAGTACGATTGAGTGCTCTTGAAGGTTGTGACCCTCACCACCGATATAAGAAATAACTTCAAAACCTGAAGTCAAACGAACTTTTGCAACTTTTCTCAAAGCCGAGTTAGGTTTTTTTGGTGTTGTTGTGTAAACACGTGTACAAACACCACGACGCTGTGGACATGATACAAGAGCAGGTGATTTTGATTTTTTAACCACACGTTTACGCTCATTGCGAATCAATTGATTGATTGTAGGCATACAATTCCTTTACTTAATTTTTCCAGTAGAATTTAACTCGCTATTCTCTAGGGAGTTATAGACGCGTAATCTTATAAAAAAAGTGATTAAAGCTAGCTTATTTTAAGTATAAATTAATATATAGAGTTTTATGTGAGAAGCTATAGAGGCTAATCATAGATAACAAGAGTTTAAGCGGAGAGCAACCTCTTGCATAAGCGCAAGAGGTTGAGTTTATTTAAATATATAAAGATGAAACTTAGTTGTACCCAAATACAATCTGTTGATCTTTATAGATACCTGTTCCAACCGGAATAGTACGTCCGATAATAACGTTCTCTTTGAGGTCGTTTAGATCATCTACTTTCGCACTAACCGCAGCTTCTGTCAATACTTTTGTAGTATCTTGGAATGATGCAGCAGAGATAATACTATCAGCTGAAACGGCAGCTCTTGTAATACCAACCAAGAATGGCTCTGCAATCGCAGGGCGACCGCCAAGTTTAATAATCTTCTCATTCTCTTGAGCAAACTTCGTTTTAGAGATTAAATCTCCCGCTATAAACTTCGTATCGCCTGATTTTACAATTTTTATCTGTCTTAACATCTGAGTAAAGATTACCTCAATGTGCTTATCGGAAATATTAACACCTTGTGAACGGTAAACCTGCTGCACTTCGCTTACTAGATAGTCATAAAGTGCTTTAACACCCATAATACGAAGAAGCTCATGTGAAGAGATAATACCGGATGTCAATCTCTCGCCGGCATGTACAAAGTCTCCCGTGTTGACAACCGCAGTGTGCGATTTGTCTACAAAGTACTCTTTAATTATGCCGTTATCAGATGCAACGATAATTCTAATCTTTCCACGAAGAGGCTTTCCGAAACTAACATTTCCATCTATCTCAGATATTAGTGCCGTTGCTTTTGGTCTACGACCCTCAAAAAGTTCACTTACACGAGGAAGACCACCCGTAATATCGCTTGACTTTTGAAGAGCTTTTGGTGTTTTTGCAATGATATCTGCTACTTTAACCGTTGCTCCGTCTCTTACATATATTGATGTTTTTGGTTGAAGCTGGTATCTTAAAAGTTCGCCGTCTTCGCTTGCAAGAACAATTGTCGGTTTGTACTCTGTAGATACGTGATCGCTTATCATTAAACGGGTTTTACCCGTTAGCTCGTCATACTGCTCTGTTGCCGTTGTACCGCTGATGATATCTTCAAAATGAACCACACCGTTTGTCTCGGATATAATCGGGTTAGAGTATGGATCCCACTCTGCAATTACAGTCGACTCGTCACTCTTTGGCTTAGCTATAACAGACTTAGAATCTACAAGCACGTCATCTTCTGCAACGATTACGGAACCGCGCGCAATGTAGTGACGTACTGCTTCACGATTGTTAGCATCTACAACGGTAGCAAAAAGACCTTTTTCTACTACTTCATAACCGGATTTTAGCCCCTCAAATCTCTCTAAATAATCGCCTTTTAGCAAGAAGTATTTCACGACTCCTTCCTCTTTTGCAAAAATCTTTTGTGTTACAGGTGCTCCATTTGCAACTAAAAGCTCGGATGCATATGGTATACGGCTTGGAACATTCCAGCCATCTTTAATTGTTTCAACAATTGATTCATGCTCTTTAACTTCAGAACCGCTCTCATACGGGAAGTAATATTTCCCTTCAATCTGTCCGCCGACACCTGCTAACTCATTAGGTTTAGCAATCTCGTTTTTACGTAGTACGTAACGAACAGTATCAGTTTTAGAAGATACGCTGATGATAACTTCATCATGCACAGTCTGAATCTCAATTTTACCGGCAAAAGGAGCTTTGATTTTTGGTTCAACCAATAGCACTGCTGCATTTCTGCGGTTTGCCACTATGTTTTTGCCCTCTTTTGAAGCATAAGTTTTAAGGTTGTAGTAACGGATAAAACCTTCTTTCTCAGCAACAACCTGTCTCTCTTGAGCAGTCGAGCTTGCTGTTCCGCCAACGTGGAATGTTCTAAGAGTAAGCTGTGTACCAGGCTCGCCGATTGACTGTGCGGCAATAATACCAACAGCCTCACCTCTACGAACTATATATCCTGTTGCAAGGTTTACGCCGTAACATAGTGCACATATACCGTTTTCACTCTTACATGTAGTCGGTGTTCTGATATATGCTGTTTTGATGCCAGCCTCTGCTATAACTTTTGCACTTACTTCATCAAGAAGTGTTCCCTCGGCAAAAAGTATCTCGTTGCTTATCGGGTCAATAACATCATCTGCTAAAACCCTGCCGTTGAGTCTATCTTCAAGAGATTCGATAAGCGTATTTTGATCACTTATATCTGAGATCTCAATACCCTCATGAGTATGACAATCATGCTCAACAACTTTAACATTTTGCGCAACATCTACAAGTTTACGAGTCAAATAACCCGCATTTGCAGTTTTAAGAGCAGTATCGGCAAGACCTTTTCTAGCTCCGTGAGTGGAGATAAAGTACTCGATTACGTTAAGACCCTCTTTAAAGTTAGAGATAATCGGAGTTTCAATAATTTCACCGCTTGGTTTAGCCATAAGACCGCGCATACCGGCAAGCTGACGGATTTGTGCAGCAGAACCACGAGCGCCAGAATCTGCCATCATGTGGATAGAGTTAAACCCGCTCTTATCTGTTTGAACCAGCTCCATCATCTGTGCTGCAAGAGTGTTGTTTGTGTCTGTCCAAACGTCGATAATCTTGTTATATCTCTCTTGTTCAGTTAAAAGACCCGCTTCATACTGCTTTTGAATCTCAAACACTCTGTTTTTAGAGTCAGCGATCTTAACTGATTTTCCCTCAGGTATTTTAATATCATCAATAGAGATAGAGACACCTGATTCTGTAGCATGTTTGAAACCTAAATCTTTAAGTCTGTCTAAGAAACCGGCTGTAATACCTATGCCACCATGTTTTTGAACATAGTCAACTAGTTCATTTATAGCTTTTTTCTTCATAACTCTATTCCAAAGTTCTGATGGAACGAAGTCAGGCAATATTGCTTTAAGCAACATACGTCCTGCAGTTGTATGGATGATTCTTCCCTCATCTCTAGTTCTTACTTTTGCATGAATATCTAACGCATCATGCTCAATTGCTATTCTTACTTCATCAACGTTTGCAAAAAGTTTGTTTGAACCCTTTACGCTGTTTTTCTCCAAAGTAATATAGTAGATACCAAGAACCATATCTTGTGAAGGCGTAGCTATCGCTTTTCCTGATGCAGGCAGAAGGATATTCATAGATGCCATCATCAAGACTTTAGCCTCTGCAATAGCAGCTGAGCCAAGTGGAACGTGTACAGCCATCTGGTCACCGTCGAAGTCGGCGTTGAACGCAGCACAAACTAAAGGGTGAAGCTGAATAGCTTTTCCGTCAATCAGCTTAGGATGGAACGCTTGAATAGAGAGCTTGTGAAGCGTAGGCGCACGGTTTAGAAGTACCGGATACCCATCAACTATCTCAGCAAGACACTCCCAAACTTCGTTTGTTTTGTCCTCAATCATCTTTTTAGCAGCTTTAACCGTTGTTGCATAACCCTTATCTTCAAGTTTTGCAATCAAATGCGGCTTAAAGAGTTCAAGTGCCATCTTCTTAGGTAATCCACACTGATCCATTGTCAGCGTTGGACCTACAACAATTACAGAACGTCCGGAGAAGTCAACACGCTTACCGAGTAAGTTTTGTCTAAAACGACCCTGCTTACCTTTAATGATCTCACTTAAAGATTTCAGTGGACGCTTGTTAGCACCCTTTACAGCATTTGCACGACGACCGTTGTCAAATAGAGCATCAACCGACTCTTGAAGCATACGCTTCTCATTTCTAACAATAATCTCAGGTGCTTCAAGCTCTACAAGACGCTTAAGACGTTGGTTACGGTTGATAACACGGCGATAGAGATCATTTACATCTGATACTGCAAATTTTCCGCCATCGAGTGATACAAGCGGTCTTAAATCTGGCGGAAGGACAGGAAGAACCGTAAGCATCATCCATGCAGGATTGTTTCCTGAATTTAGAAATGATTCAATAACCTTAAGTCTCTTAGCAATAGTTTTTGTTTTTGCTTCGCTTTTTGTAAGTTCAATATCTTCTTTAAGCTGCGTAAACGCATCAACTAAATCGATTGAGTCTAACAAATCACGAACAACTTCGCCACCCATGCGAGCTCTAAAGCCTAACTCGCCAAATCTTGATACTAAAGTACGGTACTGCTCTTCATTTAAAACGTCATATTTTAAAACAGGAGTTTTAGCTTCAGCATCATAGTATGCCTCTCCGCCCGATTCAACAATGTATGCCTCATAATAAAGAACGCGCTCCAAATCTTTCATCTTGATACCCAAAAGAGTACCGATACGAGAAGGTAGTGAACTGACATACCAAATGTGTGCAACAGGCGTCACAAGCTCTATATGCCCCATGCGGGTACGGCGAACTTTAGTGCTAGTTACTTCAACACCACACTTCTCACATACAACGCCTTTGTAACGCATCTTTTTGTATTTGCCACACAGACACTCATAATCCCTTACAGGACCAAAAATTTTAGCACAAAAAAGACCGTCACGCTCAGGTTTAAGCGTACGGTAGTTGATAGTTTCCGGTTTTTTTACTTCCCCGTGACTCCAAGATAACACCTTCTCAGGGGAAGCTAAACGAAACTGTATCTGCTTTATATCAGTCGGCCTTTTCTCCTCAGTTACTTCAATAGCTACTAATTTACTCATTGTCTTCTACCTCGTCAAATATTTCTACATCAAGAGCCAATGCTTGAAGCTCTTTTGTCAATACAAATAGAGTCTCAGGAATGCCTGATTCCGGCACTAACTCACCTTTTGTAATCGCTTTGTACGCACGGACACGTCCATCAACATCATCAGATTTGATAGTAAGCATCTCTTTAAGTACTGCACTTGCACCATATGCTTCAAGTGCCCAAACTTCCATCTCTCCAAATCTTTGACCACCAAAGAGCGCTTTACCGCCGACCGGTTGCTGTGTAACAAGAGAGTATGGTCCGGTTGAACGTGCATGAATCTTCTCATCAACAAGGTGATGAAGTTTAAGAACATACATGTAACCAACGTTTACACGCTCTTTTATCTTCTCTCCAGTCAAACCGTTGTAAAGTACAACTTTACCGTCTGTCTCCATCTTAGCAAGCTTGAAAATCTTCTCAAACTCTTCTGAATTTACGCCTTCAAAAATCGGGGATGCAAACTTAACACCTCTTGACCAGTCACGTGCGTGATTAAGCAGTTCATCATCACTCATTTTAGTGATAACCTCTTTTGCATTCATCATAAGTGCAACATCTGCAATCTCAATCATCTTAGCACGGATATTTTGGATGAAATCTTTTTGTTTAGACTCAAACTCTTTTGTAATCTGATGTCCAAGTTCACGACCTGCCATACCCAAGTGCATCTCTAATACCTGCCCGATATTCATACGAGAAGGAACACCTAGCGGATTGAGACAAATGTCAACGCTTCTTCCATCTTCCATGTACGGCATATCAACCTCTGGTACAATGATTGAAACTATACCCTTGTTTCCGTGACGTCCAGCCATTTTATCACCGACTTTTAACTGGCGTTTTGTAGCGATATATACTTTTACATACTTCACAACGCCGTTAGGTAGAATGTCATCTTTTTCTAAGATATTTAATTTCTCTTCATGTTCATCGCGGAAGAGTCTCTTCTCCTTTTGGAAGTAGTTTTTAGTCTTATTGTACTCTGACTGAATCTCTTCGCTGAATGATTTTATAATCGCATTCATAGCAAAACGGTTTACTTCAACTAAATCTTTTGCATCTATCAAATCACCTGTTTTGTAATTTGTATTACCGATTTTAATATCAGTCGTCAGAGGCTCTTTTGTAAGAAGCTTAGTTACGCGAAGCATCTCCTCTTTATCTATCATAAGAAGTCTGTCATAGTGCTCACGCTCTAAATAATCACGCTCTTCTTTCTCAAGCTCTAACGCGCGTACGTCTTTGTCATAACCTTTTTTTGTAAAGATTTTAACGTCAACTACAACGCCTTCCATGCTTGGAGGACAGTATAGAGATTTGTTTATAACGTGACCGGCTTTTTCGCCGAAAATTGCACGAAGAAGTCTCTCTTCAGGAGTAGGTTTAACTTCACCCTTTGGAGAAACTTTACCGACAAGAATCATACCGCCCGTAACAGTTGTACCGATTTTAACGATACCGCTGTCATCAAGATGAGATAACTCGTCATCTCTTACGTTTGGAATATCACGAGTGATCTCTTCAACGCCGTGCTTCAACTCTCTTGCTTCAACCTCTTTCTCATAGATATGAACAGATGTAAATGCGTCTTTACGGATTAGTCTCTCTGAGATTACGATAGCATCCTCAAAGTTATAACCATTCCAAGGCATAAATGCAACCATTGCATTTACACCAAGAGCAAGCTCTCCTTGATCCATGTTTGGACCGTCTGCAATTATCTGTCCCGTCTCCACTCTCTGTCCGATATTTACAATCGGTTTTTGTGCAAACGCTGTATTTTGGTTAGTACGAAGATTTTTTTGCAATGGATAGTAATCTATATAAATATCTCCTTCGTCATCTCCCATAACGTAGATGTGTTTAGCGTCTACCTTCTCTACAATACCTGAACGTCTAGCTTTTACACACTCCCATGAGTCACGCGCAACAAGCTTCTCAACGCCTGTTCCGACCATTGGTGCCTCACATTTAATAAGTGGTACTGCTTGACGCTGCATGTTCGCGCCCATAAGTGCACGGTTTGCATCATCATGCTCTAAAAATGGAATAAGTGATGCAGCTACACCGACAACCATGTGAGATGAAAGATCGGCATATTCACACTCATTTATAGAACGGTGAAGAATCTCTCCATCCATTCTTGTAACAACCAACTTATCTATAAACTGACCGTTTTCGTCCAATTTGTTTGAAGCGGCTGCTATCTTTTTGCCCTCTTCTTGAGTTGCAGTAAGATAAACAATTTCATTGAGAACTTTTCCATCTTTCATAACTTTATATGGTGCCTCAATAAAGCCGTGCTCATTTACTTTTGCGTATGTTGCAAGAGTGTTGATAAGACCGATGTTTTGACCCTCCGGAGTTTCAACTGGACAGATTCTGCCGTAGTGAGTCGGGTGAACGTCACGAACTTCAAATCCTGCACGCTCTTTAACAAGACCGCCTTCACCAAGAGCTGATAGACGGCGCTTATGCGTTACTTCTGATAGTGGATTTGTTTGATCCATAAATTGTGATAACTGCCCGCCCGAGAAGAACTCCATAATTGTTGAAGTAATCATCTTTGAGTTTATCAAATCGTGCGGCATAAGCTCACTCATCGGTCCGCTCATAGTTGAGAGTTTGTCACGAATCGCTTTTTGCATCTTGATTAAACCGTTATGTAATTCATTTCCTAAAAGTTCACCGATAGAACGAATACGACGATTTCCAAGGTGATCTCTATCGTCAATATGACCTTGTCCGTTTTTTACTTTAATAACATATTTTACTGATTCTATAATATCTTCATGCGTAAGAACAGTTATGTACTCTGGAATATTAAGACTTAGTTTATGATTCATCTTCATACGACCAACTTTTGTCAAGTCATATCTCTCAGGATCAAAGAAAAGCTGATTTACAAATATTCTTGCAGCCTCTTTAGTTACAGGCTCACCCGGTCTCATAACCTTATAGATACGAATAGCTGAGAGAGCATTTTCGTCTTCGATATCTTCAGTATGCTTTAATAACTTTAGCGAATCTGCATCGGCGTTAAATGCGTTAATGATTGAACCATCAACACCTTCAGCCAAGTCATTTGCAATACTAAAGCCTTTTACTCCGATTTCGCTCATTTTCTTAAGCTTATTCTCGTCAATTCTAGTCATAGCGTCAAAAAGAACCTCGCCTGTTTCAGGATCAACAATAGACTTTGCCAAGTAGCGCTCAAGAAGTACTTCAAGAGGGTATTCAACCTCTTTTAGACCATCTTCAATAAATTTTTGTGACTTTTTAGCTGAGAGTCTTTTTCCTGAAGCCAAAAGAACAGTGCCGTCTTTGTCAATAAGATCGTAAGTAAGTCTTGCAGAGTAGTCATTTGGATTAAATGACATAAGAAATTTATTATCTACAATGCTTATATTTTGAATTGGATAAAATAGTTTTAAAATATCTTGCTTTGAGTATCCAAGTGCGCGGAACATAATAGTTACAGGAACTTTACGGCGCTTATTAATTCTCATATAAAGAATATCTTTTGGATCATACTCAAAATAGAGCCATGAACCGCGGTCTGGAATAATCTGACCCGTATAGATAAGTTTGTTGCCCGCAGTTGTTGACTCTTCTTCTTTAAAAATAACGCCCGGTGAGCGATGAAGCTGATTAACAACGACTCTCTCAACACCATTGATAATAAAAGATGTTCTCTCAGTCATTAAAGGAATATCACGAACAAAGATACTCTGCTCTTTAATATCTTTAACGCCCAATTTCTCTTTAGTGTTTTCATCTCTATCCCAAAGAATAAGACGCGTTTTCATTCTTAAGCTTACAGCATAAGTAAGACCACGCTCCATACACTCTCTGACCGTATACTTTGGCTTACCTATTTCACTGCCGATATACTCAAGCGTCAATCTATTTTGAGAGTCATGTATAGGAAAAACTGACTGAAATACTGTCTCTACACCGCTTTGCGACCTCTCTTTTTCATCAAGCATTAAGAACTTGCCGTATGAACTTTGTTGTATTTGCAGCAGGTTTGGTACTTCTATCTGTTGAGGAGTTTTAGAGAAGTCTACACGAAGACGGTTTCCGGAATATAAAGTGTTTAACATTGGCTACCTCGATGAGTTGTTTTTAAGACTTAATCTTTATTGATTAAGGTGTCATATCTAGGCGTCCCTAGACAATTTTTTTGAGCTCGAAATCAGAGCTTGTTTTATAGTGCTTATTAACGACGTAAGGGCACTTTTACGAAGAGATTAAAATCCATTCGTAAAAGCGCCCAAAATTGAGGAGCAACAAAAAATTATTTGTGCTACTCCTCCACAGTAGTAATTATTTAACTTCTACTTTTGCGCCAGCTTCTTCAAGTTGCTTTCTAGCATCTTCAGCTGTCTCTTTGTCTACGCCTTCTTTGATTGTTGAAGGTATATTTTCAGTTGCTTCTTTAGCTTCTTTTAGTCCAAGACCTGTAAGAGCACGAACAACTTTAATTACGTTAATTTTCTTATCACCTGCATCAGTAATAATAACATTGAATTCTGTTTGCTCTTCAGCAGCAGCTCCACCAGCTACAGCACCACCAGCCATTGCAACAGGCTGTGCAGATACGCCGAATTTCTCTTCAAACTCTTTTACCATTTCAGAAAGTTCTAGTACAGAAAGTCCTGAAATAAACTCTAATACATCTTCTTTAGTTATAGCCATAATATTTTTCCTTAAATTTATTGCATAAATTCAAGGGAACCTTAACATCTATTTGCACGCCCAAAGAAGTAATTCTTTAGGCTACGCTAACGCTAAATTTCCCTCGGCGGGAAGCCCATCGCACTTGTGCGATTGTATCCCTAATTAATCTGATAATTCAGACAACCTGGAAAAGTGAACTATGCCACTTCTTCCTCTTTTTTTTGTCTTAACGCGTCAAGTCCGATTGTAAAGCATGTAATCGGTGCCATCCAAGTAGCAGCAAGCATAGCAAGAAGCTCTTCGCGACCAGGAAGTTTAGCAAATGCTTCAACTTTAGCAGCGTCAGCAGGTGCACGATCAACATAAGCAGACTTAATCACAAACTTATCGTTATCTTTAGCAAAGTCAGCAGCTATTTTAGAAGTAGCGACTGAGTCAGAACCCCATACTAAAATATTAGTGTCTTTTAATTCAACACCTGTTAGTTCTGCATTGCTTAATGCGATCATTGCTAAAGTATTTTTAACAACTTGAACTTTTGCATCTTTTGCACGAGCAGCTTTTCTCAAACTCTCAAGACTAGAAACACCAAGTCCTTTATAATCACAAAAAATTACACTTTGAGCTTCTTTGAACTCATTTGAAAGTACTTCAATAATTTCAGCTTTTTGTGTTTTTGTCATAGAATATCTCCTTTCCAGACAATACTTCAACAGGAATACCAACTATTAATCGGCAGATTAAGCTTTCGCTCCTATATCTTCAGTCCATAAAATGCAGTTACCAAAGTAGTAACTTGATAGTGCTTTACGAATAAAGCACTAAAAATCACTCTCTCACTGATGTTATGCACTAAAACGAACGCGTCCATTTTAGTGGCAGAGACAGATGTCCCTACAACCCCCTAAAGCTGCGAAAAACTTGTTTTTCGAGATTCACGAGGTGTTTCTACAAACTTTTTTTCAAAAGTTGCATAACGTCAGTTACTTAATTTCAGCCAATTGCATAACATCAAGTTTAATAGCAGGACTCATCGTTAAACTAAGTGCGCCATTTTTGATATAGCGACCTTTTGCGGTTGAAGGCTTGTGCTTATTGATAGCTCTTACAAAAGATGATAGGTTTTCTGCAATTTTATCAGCATCAAAACTTGCTTTGCCGATACCAGCATGTATATTTCCTTTTTTATCAACACGGAAATTTACTTGACCACCCTTAACATTTTTAACAGCAGTTGCAACATCTGGAGTTACTGTACCTGTTTTAGGGTTAGGCATCATACCTTTTGGCCCAAGGATACGACCGATTTGACCAACTAGCCCCATACAATCCGGTGCAGCAACAACTACATCAAAATTAAAGATTCCATCTTTGATTTGTTGTACTAAATCATCAGTACCGACTATGTCTGCACCTGCTGCTTTTGCTTCATCAGCTTTAACGCCCTTAGCAAAAACTGCAACACGAACAGTTTTACCGGTTCCGTGAGGAAGAACGATAGCACCACGAATCATCTGGTCTGCATGTCTTGGATCTACATTTAGGTTTAATGCAATTTCAACAGTCTCATCAAACTTTGCACTTACTAGGTTTTTAACTACAACTGAAGCTTCATCAACACTGTGCGTCTTTGTAGCATCAATTTTTTCTATTAATTGTTTATATCTTTTACTCATTATGAAATTCTCCTATGAAATTCTGCCACAAAATTTTGTATCACTGTGGTCGATGATATTTATTTCTAGTCTACTACTTCTATACCGATTGAACGAGCAGAACCGGCGATAATATTAGCCGCCATCTCTTTATCATCAGTGTTTAAGTCTTCGATCTTTCTATTTACAACTTCCATAAGCTGCGCACGAGTAATCTTTGCAACTTTGTTTTTAAGTGCATTGTCCGAACCTTTTTTAAGTCCCGCAGCATTCATTAAAAGTGCTGATGCAGGTGGCTGCTTTGTGATAAAAGTAAAACTTTTGTCAGTATAAACAGTGATAATAACAGGAACTTTAAATCCCATCTTATCTTTTGTTTTTTCGTTAAATGATTTAGTAAACTCCATGATGTTAACACCACGTTGTCCTAAAGCTGGTCCAACCGGTGGTGCAGGTGTTGCTTTACCGGCTTCAATTTGAAGCTTAATGTAGCCTAATATTTTCTTTGCCATTTATTTTCCTTTTTATTATTTTAATTAACGCAATCTGAACAAAGTCCAGCTTGCTACGCTAACGCTAAGTTTCACCCTCAAGGGGGCATAGATATCTTCAGCAGAACGCTCGCGCGACTAGTCGCTTTAAACTACGCTAACATTAAACTTTTATAAAAAAATCTAATGTTAGCGTAGTTTATTACCAATTAAATTATTTTTTCAACTTGGGTATAAGCGATATCAACCGGGGTTGCTCTACCAAAAATTGAAACGTTAAGCTTTAGAGTTCCATGCTCTAAATCATACTCATCTACAGTTGCCGTAAAGTTTGCAAATGGACCATCCGTAATACGAACAGTTTCACCACTTTCAAAATATACCTTTGGCTTAGGTGCCGCTCTATTTTGAACACGGTCAAGAATAACACTAATATCATGCTCGCTTAAAGGTGTCGGCGTATTTGCTTCACCGATAAATCCAGAGACCTTAGGAACAGTCTGGATAAGATGTTGTATCTCTGTGTTAAGATCTATTCTTGCAAAAACATAACCCGAGTAGAGAGATCTCTCAGATATTTTTTTCTTGCCGTCTTTGACCTCTATAACATCTTCAGTGGGAACAATAACGTCTGTTATTCTATCCTGGAGTCCCATCTCTTCAATCATATTTAAGATTGCTAAGCGAACTGTTCTCTCATTTCCATATGTCTGTATAGAGTACCACTGATGATTACTTTTTTTTTCCTCCACTGCTACTCCTTATCCTAAGATTGCTGACATAACTGATGACATTATCAAGTCAATCAATGCTAAAAAAGCAGCTATAACAGCAACAACTATTACAACTGAAATATAAGCCTGCTTTACTTGACCTTTTGTAGGAAAAATAACTTTGCTTAGCTCTATTTTCGCATTTCTGATATGTGTACCTAAATTCATTTAACTTTCCTAATACTCATTAATTACAGATAAAGCTCTGTAGCTTTACAAATAATTAATGTGGCAGGCGTAGAGAGATTCGAACTCCCAACACCCGGATTTGGAATCCGGTGCTCTAACCGTTGGAGCTACACGCCTATTTTAAACAAAAAAAGCCAAGTCAAAAAGACTTGAGCTTAAGTTGCAACTATATTAGAGTTTCATCTCTTTGTGAACAGTATGCTCACGACAAAACTTACAATATTTTTTTACTGAAAATTTTTCAGTATGAGTTTTTTTGTTTTTAGTTGTGTGATAGTTACGACGAGTACACTTCTCACATCCTAAATGTATTGCTTCTCTCATGTTATTAACCTTATTAAAGGATTAATGCAAATTCGCTAAAGCGAATTATGCAATAATCTCAGCTACAACACCGGCACCAACAGTACGTCCACCCTCACGGATAGCGAACTTAGTACCTTTTTCCATAGCGATTGGGTGAATTAATTCAACTGTAATACTTACGTTGTCGCCCGGCATAACCATCTCAGTACCCTCAGGTAGAGTAATTGCACCTGTAACGTCTGTAGTACGAACATAGAATTGTGGACGGTAATTTGTGAAGAATGGAGTATGACGACCACCCTCTTCCTTACTTAGTACATAAATCTCAGCTGTAAATTTTGTATGTGGATTAATTGTGCCTGGCTTACAAAGAACTTGACCACGCTCAACATCATCTTTACCGATACCACGAACAAGAACACCACAGTTATCTCCAGCTAAACCTTCCGTCATCTCTTTACGGAACATTTCAATACCGGTAACAGTAGTTTTTTGAGTATCACGGATACCTACGATTTCAATAGTATCACCGATTTTAACTGTACCACGCTCAATACGACCAGTAACAACAGTTCCACGTCCAGAGATTGAGAAAACATCCTCAACTGGCATTAAGAACTCTTTGTCAACTTCACGAGCCGGCTCTGGAATATATCTATCTACTTCAGCCATTAATTTTTGAATTTTAGCTGACCATGGTCCAAGAGTACCGGTTTTCGCCTCTTCAAGAGCTTTAAGAGCTGAACCTGCAACGATTGGAGTATCATCGCCCGGGAAATCATACATATCTAATAGTTCACGAATTTCCATCTCAACTAATTCAAGAAGTTCTTCATCATCAACCATATCTTCTTTGTTCATGAAAACAACCATGGCAGGAACACCAATTTGCTTAGAAAGAAGAATGTGCTCACGAGTTTGTGGCATCGGACCATCAGCTGCAGAAACAACTAGAATAGCACCATCCATTTGTGCAGCACCCGTAATCATGTTTTTAACATAATCGGCGTGACCTGGACAGTCAACGTGTGCATAGTGACGATTATTTGTTTCATACTCTACGTGTGATGTTGCAATTGTAATACCACGCTCGCGCTCTTCTGGAGCATTATCGATTTGATCATAATCCATCATTTTTGCACCGTTAGTTACTGCTAATACTGCAGTAATTGCAGCTGTCAATGTTGTCTTACCATGGTCTACGTGACCAATAGTTCCAATGTTTACGTGCGGTTTATTACGCTCAAACTTTTCTTTTGCCATAGTGTCCTCCGACTTAATTTGTGAATAGAAATGGAATTGTACCCAAAAATTATTCAATTATTGCTTAAATTTTATCTATACTCTATCTTATGGAGCTCACGAGCGGATTTGAACCGCCGACCTCTTCCTTACCAAGGAAGTGCTCTACCCCTGAGCCACGAGAGCATAGTAAATATAAAACAAGCAATAATTGCATAATTTTTTTTAAATATTAGTAAATTTTTGTGTAGATAGCTATGTAAATTATAGAACAATACTATAAATATACAAATCATAATATGAAGTAGGTTGAATTTGTACTTCAGCTTCCAGAATGTTTCAATGGAGCGGGTGAAGGGACTCGAACCCTCGACCCTCAGCTTGGAAGGCTGACGCTCTAGCCAACTGAGCTACGCCCGCATGTGCCATTGAAATGGTGGTGAGAAGAGGAGTCGAACCTCTGAACCCGTAGGGAGCGGATTTACAGTCCGCCGTCGTTGGCCACTTGACTATCTCACCATAACAATATATGTTTTGTCCGGTCTAACACTGTTTCTAATATTCTCAAATTCAATGGTGCCGACACGAGGATTCGAACCCCGGGCCTGCTGATTACAAATCAGCTGCTCTAGCCAACTGAGCTATGTCGGCATCGAATTTGAGCCAGAATTATAGTGCAATATATTTTCAATGTCAAGAGTTTTTTATTAATTATTTGTCGAATCCAACTCTTTAAGTAAAATTGGTTATTATCTGCTCACATATTTCTAATTTTATATATATTGTAAAGGTTGTTTTTAGATGTTAAAGATTTTATTTTCACCCGCTGAGGGCAAAAAAATCGGAGGAGATGAGGATAAAAAAGAGCTATTTGGTTCTAATAGTGCAAGAGAGGGCATACTAAATGAGTACAACACTATTGTCAATAGCGGCAATAATGATGCCATAAAAGAGCTATTTGGCTTTAAAAAATTTAGCGACTGCGAAGCATATATATGTGATATTTTCAACTCGCCTCTTATGTGTGCGATTGAGCGCTATAACGGTGTGGCTTATGAGTATCTAGATTTTGACTCACTTCAAACAGAAGCAAAAGAGTATCTTAAATCAAATACAATCATATTCTCAAACCTTTACGGAGCGATTTTAGGCGGAGATACTATAGCTAACTATAAAGTAAAGCAGGGGAACAATGTAGGCAGTTTTATACCCGATAAGTTCTACAAAGATAGATTTTCCTATCAACTTGAACTCTACCTCGCAAACTGTGAGATTTTGGACTTGCGCGCTGGATATTATGATAAATTTTATGAAGTTAAAAAGCCCTATACCACGCTGAAGTTTTTAAAAGAGGGCAAAACCGTAAGCCACTGGGCAAAGGCCTACAGAGGCTTGGTGCTTAAAGCAGTTGCGCAAAATGAGATAAACTCGATAAGCGAGTTTATGTCCTTAGAGATAGATGGTCTAAGCGTTGCAGAGATTAAGGTAATAAAAAACAGAACCGAGATTGTTTACAATATTACAAATTTATAACTCTATTTTTCTCAACCTTAAAGAGTTTGCTATAACAGAGACCGAGCTAAAGCTCATCGCTGCTGCGGCTATCATCGGAGAGAGCAGCAAACCAAAAAATGGATAGAGAACTCCTGCCGCAATAGGAATTCCTGCTGAGTTGTAAAAAAAGGCAAAAAAGAGATTTTGTCTGATATTTCGCATTGTCGCTCTGCTTAATACTCTGGCTCTGACTATGCCTCTTAAATCGCCTTTTACTAAGGTAACACCGGCACTCTCCATCGCAACATCAGTTCCAGTTCCCATAGCAATGCCGACATGTGCAAGAGCAAGTGCAGGTGCATCGTTTATACCGTCACCCGCCATTGCAACGATATGTCCTTGTGCTTGAAGCTTTTTAATAATCTCTGCTTTTTGCTCAGGCAACACCTCAGCATGTACTTCATCTATGCCAAGTTTTTTTGCGACAATTTCTGCCGTGGTTCGGCTATCGCCTGTTAGCATGACTACTTTTATGCCTTGTTGATGTAAATTTTGAATGGCTTCTGCCGTGTTCTCTTTGATAGGGTCGGTAATGGCAATGAGACCGACTGCTTTTGAGCCAACGGCAACCAACATAACAATTTTGCCATCAGAGCGTTCTATATCTGCTTTTTTTGACAATTCAACTGCGTTTATGTTTAAGCTCTCAAACAGTTTTAAATTACCGACTGCAACTGTTTGCCCATCAACTTCACCTGTTATTCCCATACCGCTTATAGATTTGAAATTATCAGATTTAACTAACTCTACCTCTCTCTCTTTCGCACCATTTACAATAGCTTCTGAGAGCGGATGCTCACTCGCTCTCTCCAAACTAGCAACCAAACGTAAGAGTTCATTTTCACTAATTCCATCTTCTACATGTATATTTACCAGTTTAGGTTTTCCCTCTGTCAATGTTCCTGTTTTATCGACTACCAGAGTATCAACCTTTTCCATTATTTCTAAGACTTCGGCATTTTTGATTAATACCCCGCTTGTAGCACCTCGTCCCGTTGCTACCATTATAGAGATGGGCGTAGCAAGACCGAGTGCGCACGGACATGCGATAATGAGTACAGAAACGGCACTGACGATAGCATAAGCCAGACGAGGTTCACTTCCCCATATCCACCAGACAAAAAACGTTATTACGCTGATACCGATAACAGCTGGAACGAAATAAGAAGATACTACATCAGCCAGTTTTTGTATAGGGGCACGAGAACGCTGTGCCTTTGAGACCATATCTATGATTTGTGAAAGCAGAGTATCTGCACCAATCTTTTGGGTTCTCATAAGAAGAGTGCCGCTTGAGTTAATAGTGGCGCCTATAAGTTTCTCGCCTGCAAACTTTTTGACCGCAATCGGCTCACCCGTAACCATTGACTCATCAACATTGCTCTCACCCTCTATAACCACTCCATCAACAGGAACTTTTTCCCCCGGGCGGACACGCAGAATGTCTCCGACATTTACTTTATCAAGTGCGATATCCTCTTCATTACCGTTTTCTCTTACTATCCGTGCGCTGTTTGGAGCAAGCTCTAGCAAAAGTCTGATTGCTGCGTTGGTTTGAGAGCGAGCGCGCAACTCAAGCACCTGTCCTAAAAGCACAAGCGTTGTAATTACAGCTGCCGCTTCAAAATATACATGTACCAAACCATCACTCATCTGCATCATAGGCGGAAAAATATGCGCCATTATCAAAGCGACTACACTATAAGCCCAAGCAACGAATACACCTATAGCAATCAGCGTAAACATGTTTAAATTCATAGTTTGCAGAGATTTGTAACCTCGGACAAAAAATGGCCAGCCACCCCAAAAAACAACAGGTGTGGCTAGTAAAAACTCTATCCACTGAACCATTTTCATGCTTAAGACACTCGGTAATAATGAAGGCAATAAGTCTGAAATCATTGCTAAAACAAACACAGGAATAGAAAGAGCCGTACTAACCCAAAAACGACGACTCATAGATATGAGTTCTTCATTCTTTTCTTCTACTGCTTTTGCGACAACAGGTTCAAGTGCCATACCGCATTTTGGGCAGGAACCTGGATGATCTTGAACTATTTCCGGATGCATAGGGCATGTGTACTGAGTGGTTTGAAGCTCTTTTTCGTAAGTTTTTTGAATATCTATAGAACAGGTTTCTTCATCGTCACAGATAGATGTACTCTCTTCTTTTAAATATTTTTGCGGATTCTTTTTAAACTTCAAAAGACACTGCTCGCTACAAAAATAGTAATCATCTCCAGAGTAATTATAATAGTATTTAGAATCACTAGAGACATTCATGCCGCAAACTGGGTCTTTTAGCTGATCGGGTTCTCTCTTAAAATTGATCTCCATATCGCTACCCTCCTTATATAATTAAGATTTAGTTACCTCTGTTTCCTCTAGTAAATCTTTAAAGTCTGCTCTTCTCTCTTCAAGCTCTTTTCTGTATGTGTCATAATCCCCAAAATGAAAAAATTTATCATATCTTGAGTGCATGTCAATTTGCGGTTTTGAGTGTTTTATGGGACACCAAAACTGCTCGCTTCTTGCCGCTATCTCTCTTGTGTAGCCTATGACACCGTTAAAATACTCACAATACAAACAGTTTATCTTCTCAACTCTATCCAGATAAAAAAGATTGTATCTGTCTATGACTACGTAATCACTTCTTTTAACTTTTGGTATCTTATATATAGGAAAACAGACCGTTTGATAAATAGTAACAAAGATATCTGCAAGAAGTGCGGGAATCATCATCGACCAGATAAAAGGGATTGTGAAAATTACTAAAACAGGAAACGATGATAAATATTTGATGGAGCTTACAATCCTGGATTTCCCCTCTTCTATTACGTTCTCTTGAAACTTTACCTTTTTATCCTCAAGCGTATAAAAAAATTCATCCTGCTTTTTTCTAAGCTCTGCCATAAGTTCGTCTTCAAGAGTTTTTATCTGTTGTGCTATCTCATCTATTCTACTATCCATCAAACTCTCCGGTTTTTTTGATTTTATCTTTTTTAAAGTATAGCACTATTTTATCAATTAAACATTTTTAATAATGGAATAAGCTTTTTTCATTTAAAACCACTAAGGAGCTTGAACCGCTAGAGGAGCCTTTTGGACAGGAAAATGCACTCGAAGCTATAGACTTTACCGCGAACATTGAGCAAGACGGTTACAATCTTTTTGCCATGGGAACCTCGGGCAGCGGCAAACACTCTACCGTGATGAACTTTTTGCAAAAAAAAGCAAGAAGCCAAAAGGCACCAAACGACTGGTGCTATGTCAACAACTTTAAAGACCCTAGAAAACCCATTGCCATAGAACTTCCCTCAGGACATGCCGTAGGATTTAAAGATGACATGGATGATCTTGTCGAGCTCTTAAAAGAGATTCTTCCGACTGTTTTTGAAGGCAGTGCTTACCGCAATGAGTATGAGGCTATCAACCAAAAATATATGGAAAAAGAGACGCAGATTTTCAAACATCTCCAAGACGAGGCAAAAAAACATGATATTTCAATGGATGCCAGCTCTAAAAACAGAGTCACCTTGGCGCCCGTCATAAACGGTAAAGTCATTACTGCCTCAGAGTTCAACGCCATAGAGGGAAAAGAGAAAGAGGAGATTGAGAAGAAGGTCGATGAGTTTGAGAAAATTGTAAAAGATGGTCTGCATGGTGTAAATGAGCTAAACAAAGCGCAAAGAAAAGAGCTTAAAGATTTAGAGAAGAGAGTGACTAAGGAGTCGGTCGAATCGCTTATTGACGAAGTGCGCTCCAAGTACAAATATTCAGACAAAATCACTGCCTATCTTGATGATTTAGAGGATTATGTTATCCGACATGTACAGGATTTTTTGGTAAAACCCGACGAAATGCCGATGATGCCCTTTATGAAAGAACTCTCACTCGGCGGCAGAGAAGGATGATATAAACAAGGTACTCCAGACACGCATCGATAGGGCAAACCGCATACGGATGAGACTCTACGAACAGATTGATGAGGGCACCATCATGATTGATGTATCAGGCAGTGCAGTAGGTCAGATAAATGCGCTTAGTTTTATCTCCATGGGAGGATACAACTTCGGTATAGCCTCTAAAATTACCGCTAGAACACGCATCGGCAAAGGCGAGATTATAGATATTGAGCGAGAAGTTGAACTGGGCGGACCTCTTCACTCAAAAGGAGTTATGATTCTTAGTTCGTACCTTGGCTCAACGTACGCCCAAAACAAACCCTTAAGCCTCTCTGCTTCTTTGGTTTTTGAGCAATCCTACAATAAAATAGACGGTGACAGCGCATCTTCAACAGAGCTCTACGCCATTCTTTCATCGCTTGCAAACCTGCCTATAAAACAAAACATCGCAGTTACGGGTTCTGTTAATCAATTTGGCGAAATCCAGCCCATAGGCGGAGTAAACGAGAAGATAGAGGGCTTTTTCGACATATGCATGCGCAGAGACAAAAATGGATTTTACGGCGTCATTATTCCAGAAACAAACATCAAGCATCTAATGCTCAAAACTGAAGTTCTTGAAGTGGTAGAAAAAGGCAACTTTGCAATCTACGCAGTAAAAACTATAAATGAAGGTATAGAGATTTTAACCGGTGTAGAAGCGGGAGAAACTGATGAAAACGGCAACTATCCACCATCTAGCATAAACGGCATGGTAATGGTTCGTCTTGAGGAGTTCTCAAAAAACGCAAAAGATTTTTATCGCAAGAAGAGTGATAGCCCTGATGAAGAGAATAAAACAGATAAATAGTGTAAAATTACATCAATATAAACAAAAGGCAAGTTTTGGAAGATTCACAAGAGTACAAAAACAAAAAAGCATACTTTGAGAAGATAATCACGCTTTATGGCAGAAATGTAGTCATAGAGGTTCTTCAAGATGAAAACATCGGTATTCATAAACTTCACATGTCAAACTCTAACAAACCAGACGGTGCGGTAGAGACTATCTTAAAACTTGCAAAAAAAAGAGGCATTGAGGTAGTTTATCACGATAAAAATGCACTCAGCAGAATCAGTAAAAATGCAAAACAAGACCAAGGTGTGGCGATTGACATCATTGCTTCCTCCTACCAAAGCGCAAATGAGATAAAGAGTTTAAAAAGTTTCAAACTCTTAGCGCTTGACGGCATACAAAACCCTCAAAACCTAGGGATGATTATCCGCTCATGTGCGGCAGGTTATGTCGATGGAATTATTCTTCCTAAAAAAAGCAGCGCAAAAATCTCTCCGCTTGTTATAAAAGCGAGTGCAGGAACGCTTTTTAAACTCCCAATCTACTACTGCAATACGCTCGATGAGATTTTAAAAGAGCTAAAAGATACAAAAATATTTCTGCTCTCTTCACATGCAAAAAACAGTATCTATGATTTGAAAAAAAGCGACAAATGCATATTTGTTCTTGGAAACGAGAGTGAAGGAGTCTCAAAAGAGATAGAAAAACTATGTAACGACTCTATCAGCATCCCTATGAACCGTGGTGTAGAGTCACTTAATGTTGCAGTTACCGCTTCGCTTATCGCTTTTATGAAGTAAATTATCTCATCATAATCTCATAAGGGCGTTTTATCTCTTGCACGATCTCATCGACGCTCATGTGGCGTGATTTTCTCAAAAACTCTTTGCTCTCAAGAAAAACCAAAACGGTAGGGATGGCAAAAACGCTAAAATGCGCGGCTATCTCTTGATCTACTGAAGTGTCTATGCTTATGATTTGAAACTCTTTAAAGTTGCTCTTTATCGCTTCAAAAAGTTTTGGTTTTAGCGCATGACAAACATTGCATGTGGGTGCTGAAAAGTAGAGCATAACGGCTGGATTTTCTTCTAGAATTTTTTTTATCTCATCTCTGTTTTGCATAAGGGAGCACCTCTTTTTTTGGTGGGGAATTATACACTATCTGTTATAATCCCTTTATGAGTTCCATAATATTTTCAATACTCGGCATCTATATATTTATACTTATCGGCTTTATCGCAAAAATGAGCTTTAAAGAGAGCATCGACGATAAGACGATTACGCTTATAAACGTCTATTTTTTACAGATTTTTTTAACATTTTGGGGACTTCTGATTCGCCCCGTTGACATCACGCTTCTTTATGCGCCCTCCGTATATCTAGTTATTGTTGCTATAGTTTTACTCATCTCGGCGCTGGTTGCAAAGAGGCTCTTTAAAGATAAAAAAGAGTACTCCATTGCAACAGTTGCGGCTATTATAGGCAATACGGGAAATTTGGGCATACCTTTAAACATAGCAATATTTGGCGAAGAGTCTATCCCCTACACGACTATCATAAATCTTATGAACGTGTTTGTTGTCTATACTATCGGGGTCTATTACTACTCAAGAGGGAGTTTTGACGTAAAAACATCGCTAAAAAACATAGTTAAACTCCCTATTTTATGGGCGGCTACGGCGGCAATAATCCTTAGTATGCAGGGCTACAAACCAAACGATGAGATAATGAAAGTGCTTATGATGGGGGCTTACGCTTCCATTGTTATGCAGCTGTTTTTGTTCGGTATGTATCTCTACGGCACTGAGGTAAAAGAGATTAGCAAAAGACTTACGTTGTGGATTATAAGTATAAAATTTCTATTTTTGCCCGCTGTTGCTTTTTTGATTCTTTATAGTATTGAGATGGATAGCATGATAAAAGGAGTAATCTTTTTAGAGCTCTTAATGCCTCTTGCTATAGCAAATGTCAACTTTGCCTCGTTATATGACTGCAAACCAAAAATCGTTACCGCTCTAGTATTTATCTCCTCTGTCTTGTTTTTGGGAGTAATCTTTGCAGGCACAAAGGTTTTAACATATCTATGAACAAAATATATAAGATTTATAAAACACTGCACAAAGCCTACGGTCCTCAAGGGTGGTGGCCTATAACAGGTTGCGGATATCATAAACTTGATTATAGTTTCCCGCGAAACAGAGATGAGATATTTGAAGTGTGTCTTGGCTCGATTTTAACTCAAAACACTACATTTGCTTCCGTCGTAAAATCTTTAAACAATCTACATGTAAAGAGTGCTCTACATGCAGATGCGATAGAGAGTATGGATATAGACGAACTAAAAGAGGCTATCAGACCATCAGGCTATTTCAACCAAAAAACAGAGTATATTTTAGAATTTATAAAATTTTACAAAAATCTAAAAGGTGCTACTCCCACAAGAGAGGCTCTTTTACATGTAAAGGGTATTGGCGAAGAGACGGCGGATTCTATGTTGCTCTACGGTTATAATCAGAGAGAGTTTAAAGTAGATGCCTATACAAAAAGATTGTTGATTGGGTTAGGTTTTGCAGATGAGAGAACAAAGTACTTAGAGATAAAATCTCTTATGCAAAACTCCCTAAAAGAGTGCATAAAAGATGAAAAAGAGCTGCTTATAGCCTACCAAGAGTTTCATGCTCTAATAGTAGAGCATGGCAAAAGACACTACTCCAAAAAACCATATGGAGTAGGCTGTTTTTTAAAAACAACTATTTTTTGCAACCCTCAGCAGTAATACTGCTTCTATTTTTCTCTAACATTTTATCTCCAAAGCCCTTGATTTCTTTTAGCTCATCTACACTTTTAAAACACTCATTTGCTTTTCTATACTCTAAAATGGCATTTGCTTTTGCTTCGCCGACACCGTTAATACTCATAAGCTCATCTTTATCAGCTTTGTTAATATCCACAGCTCCAAAACACAAAACGGCACCTATAATCAATAGTGAGAACAACTTCATTTCTAACTCCTTTTAACGCAAGATGTTAAATTGTACTTTATTAATATTAAATTAACATTAATTATTAATAAAATCTAATAAAATTTTCTATTTTTGCGAGTGGATACCTCTAAAAACTCACTCTTAGATTGCCACGGCTAAAGCCTCGCAATGACAAGTATGACAATCTAGTTTTTAGAAGTGTAAAGGTTTTTTTAAAGATTTAATATATATAGGAGATAAAATAAAGAGGTTTTACCTATAGGCAATTAGCCTATAAGCAAATTATTTAATTTTTGAGAGAATATTTTCTACAGAGAAGCCGAACTTGGCAAAAAGCTTATCTGCCGGAGCAGAAGCACCGAATGTATCCATACCGATAACCTCATCGGCAAATCTATACCACTCTAAACCGCGAGCAGCTTCAATAGCTACTTTTTTACTATCTTGTTTAATAATAGAATCTATATACGCTTTGTCTTGCTCAATAAATAGGTCATAACATGGGACGGAAACAACATCTGCTTCAACTCCTTTTGCATTCAGCGCCTCTTTTATTTTAAGCGCAAGTTCTACCTCTGAGCCTGAAGCCATCAATGTAACAGTTGCATTTTCATCACTTGCAAGAAGATATCCGCCTCTATCAGCACTCCCTTTAACCGCAGCCGGAAGAACTGAGAGATTTTGGCGTGAACATACAAAAGCTGATGGAGATTTTTTCATGCTGAGTGCAGTTTTCCACGCCTCAATATTCTCCGCACCATCCGCAGGACGCCAAACATAAAAGTTTGGAAGTGCTCTAAACTGACTTAAATGCTCAATCGGCTGATGCGTAGGACCGTCTTCGCCTACACCGATGCTATCATGTGTCCAGATAAAGAAGTGCTGTATCCCCGCAAGAGCCGCGATACGCGCAGCAGGTTTCAAATAGTCCGAGAAGACAAAAAACGTTGCAGAAAACGGCATAAGCGGTCCGTAAAGTGCAATCGCATTTGTAATAGCCGCCATTGCATGTTCGCGGATACCAAAGTAGATATTTCTCCCTTTTGGATAAACACCCATGTCAAGAAGCTCTGTTTTGTTTGAAGGACTAAGATCTGCGGAACCGCCTAAAAAGCATGGAAGAGCCTTTGCAATTGCATTTAGAATTTTTCCGTTTGTATTTCTCGTAGCATCAGCCTTCTCAAAAGTCGGCCACTGAATTCTTGAAAAATCTGGATTTTGAAAAGCATCTAACGTCTCATTTTGCTCCATTAAAGGAAGCGCTTTAAGGGAGTGAATCCACTCACGCTCCGCTAAATCACCTTTTTCAATCGCACATCTAAAACGAGCCATAACATCTTCATCTACATGGAAACTCTTTGTCGCATCAAATCCACAAGCACTCTTTGCCTCAGCAATTACATCGCTGCCAAGAGGAGCACCGTGAGAGTGATGAGAACCCTCAAGTTTTCCTCCTCCTTTTGCGATAGTCGTGTTTGCGATGATGATCGTCGGCTTAGTATTTGCTTTTGCAACGGTAATTGCGCCATCAATCGCATCAAAATCATGACCGTCACATTCTTGTACATCCCAACCTTGAGACTCAAAGCGAAGACGAATGTTTTCGCTGATACTTAAACTTGTAGAACCCTCGATTGTAATGCGGTTAGAGTCATAGATAAGAATAAGATTGTCAAGCTTGTTGTGTCCTGCTATAGAGCACGCTTCATAACTAACACCCTCTTCTAAGTCGCCGTCACCGCACAAGCAGTAAACATTGTGATCTATAACTTTTGCCGTATCGGAGTTAACCTGAGCGCCCATAAATTTTGAAGCCATGGCAAAACCTACCGCATTTGCAACGCCCTGACCCAAAGGACCTGTAGTAATTTCAACGCCCTCAGTGTGTCCAAATTCAGGATGCCCAGGGGTTTTTGAGTCTAACTGGCGAAAGTTTTTCAAATCTTCAATCCCCAAGCCGTATCCCCAAAGATAATAAAGAGAGTAGATAAGTCCTGTTGCATGACCACCGGAAAAAACAAGCCTATCGCGGTTTAACCAAGATGGGTTTTTAGGATTATGATTTAAGTGTTCACTTAAAACTACCGCAATGTCCGCCAAGCCCATAGGCGCGCCAGGATGTCCTGAATTTGCCGCTTGAACCATATCTGCCGCTAAAAATCTTATACTGTCTGCCATTTTTTGACGCATTTCATTACTCATTATTTTATTGCCTTCATTTATTATTTGATGTTATGCACTAAAACGAACGCGTCCGTTTTAGTGGCAGGGACTAAAGTCCCTACAACCCCCTGAAGCTACGAAAAACAAGTTTTTCGAGAACTACAAAGTATTTTTTACGCCTTTTTTGTGAAAATGCGTAGGTTAGCTATTTATGTCTGTTTATATAGTGTACAAGAAGCGGAAATAGCTCGTTTTTTAACTTCTCATCAAACCCATCCATCTCTTTTATAAGCGTCTGAGCCAACTCATCTGCTTCTTTTAGCGCCTCATCAAGCCCAAGAAGCGTCACAAAACTGTTCTTTGACTCATCATTGTTTGTTAGTTTTCCTGCTTCCTCCGAGCTCTGTGTCACATCCAAAATATCATCTTGTATCTGAAACAAAAGTCCAAGTCTTACGCCAAAATCATAAAGAGTATCTGCCAACTCTTCACGGTCGACAATAATTGCACCCATCTTAAGTGAAGCTGCAATAAGTTTTGCCGTCTTGTTTGTGTGCAAAACTCTTACATCTTCAATGCCAAGCGCTCTGTTTTCAAAGTAGCAGTCAATCGCCTGCCCCAAGACCATACCGTTTAAGCCGCCGCTTGTTGCAAGCTCTCTTACAAGAGCGACTCTCGTATAGTCGGAAAATGGAGCGTTGCTTAAAACCTCAAAAGAGTAGGTATTTAACGCATCACCGACTAAAATAGCAGTTACCTCATCATAAAGTACATGCAGAGTCGGCTCTCCGCGTCTTAACGGCGAGTTGTCCATCGCAGGCAAATCATCATGAATAAGAGAGTAAGTATGCAGAAGTTCAACCGCGTAAGCAGCATGATACGCTCCGCCTATTAAAAGCGGGTTGTACGCATTTACCACTCCTAGCAAAAGTGCGGGACGAAATCTCTTCCCGCCTGCAAGGAGCATTTTTTGAAGCGCCTCTTCATAAGTCGGATGTATGCTTTTTGAAGTCGGTAGGTAATTTAGTAAAAAATTCTCAAAGTTCTGCATATGAAATTTTACCTAATTTACTTTCACAAAAAACTGAAATTGTTCTCTTTCAAAGAGAAGATTTGCACTCTTTTTAGGATTGTCTATTATCTCTAATATTTCCTCTTCATTCTTTACATCTTTTATGTTGACCTGCAGTAACTGATCTCCTAGTTTGAGACCGTAATGCTCAGCTTTTTTCTCTATTTTGGTGATAAAGAGATTTTTATCAAACGATATGCCCAAAAACTCTAAAAACGTATCGCTCAAATATCCGCCGCCGACTCTGTTTTTGCTCTTTGCGCTCAAAGTAAGCAACTCATTCCCACGTTTGATTTTCACACTGTGAGTAGAACCGATTTCGCTAAATAGCACATCTCTCATAAACGCAGCACTGTTTTTAATTTTTTTGCCATCCAGCTCAAGGAGTATATCGCCTTTTTGAAACCTATTCTCTTTTATAAAAGGGTTGGAGCTGAAAACAACAACGTCAGAACCGACATTCTTGACTCTGATGCCGAAGTCTCCATAAGCCACCTTTTTGCTCTTTAAAAAATGCGCTATATACTCTTTTTCGATTATTCCGCGCTCAGTCACGACTCCCTCTATGGCACAACAGCTGTTTAGAAGCAGACTCGGTGCAGAGAGCGGTTTGCTAAATGTTGCAAAACTGTTCAGCCCAACCTGTCTCTTTATAATCTTACCCTCAATCACACTGCTGTTGTCAACACCGAAACTCCCGAGGGATTGATTTATGTTGACTCTAAAAGGGTATTTAAAACTATTTTTGTCTTCTACAAGATAGAGTGAGAGAAAGGGGTCATGTTTGATTATTTTTGCAGTTGGTTTAGTTTTGGAAAAAATTAATTTTTGATTGTTTTTGAGTGGTATATGAAGAGAGGTGCACGCTATGGCTTTTGAGTCGACAACTTTAAGTCTGCAAGAATCAGAACCGCCTTTACATGCATAAAGGTTTAAAAAGAGAAGGTTAAGCGCTAAAAGCAGCCTAAGCACTTACTTAGTCCCAAATGGATTTGCACCACCCATTCCACCAAGCATACCTAAAGCACTGTTTTGTCTATTGTCTTCTACCATTTTGTTTGCATCATTGATGGCGCCGATAAGCAGGATCTGAAGTGAATCTTTGTCATCAAGGAGTGAGTCATCGATATTTATATCAATCACCTCTCCTTTTCCGTTAATGGTTACTTCAACCATGCCGCCGCCGCTTTTTACCTTAAAAACTTTAGACTCTAGCTCAGCTTGAAGTTTTTTAGCATTCTCCTGCATTCCTTCAAGCATTTTACCCATGTCGCCCAAGTTGCCAAACATTTTAGATACTCTCTAAAATTTCTTCGATATCATTGTTTTCATCTACTAAAACAACTTTTGGCTTATATGTCTCTAAATCTTTTTCGTCATAAGTAGCATACGCAACTATAATGATTTTATCGCCTTTGTGAACTTTTCTAGCAGCCGCACCGTTTAGACAGATGTCTCTTTTGCCGCGTTCACCCAAAATAATATATGTTGAAAATCTCTCACCGTTATTGATGTCAAGTATCTCAACTTTTTGTCCAACCCTCATCTTTGCAGCTTCCATCAGCTCCTGATCTATGGTAATAGAACCAACATAGTTTAGGTTAGCATCAGTTACGGTAGCGCGATGAATTTTGCTGTACAACATCTCTATTGTCATTTTTTACATTCCCATCTGTTTTTTCATATCGCACGGCGATATCGGTTCGTCCCACACTTCGGAACTAATTAAAAACTCTTCAATCACTTTGCCGCCGATGATGTGTTCTTCCACTATTCTATCAATTTTCTCTTTAGTAAGTGCTGCGTACATAAAATGTCCCGGCTCTACAAGCATAACAGGACCCGAACTACAGCGGTTTAGACACGATGTACGGATAGGTTGAACTGTTCCCATCACGCCCTCTTTCATCAATTTCTGTGCCAAATGCTGAAACAGATCCTGTGTCTGTGGCGTTACGCATGAAGGTTTCGGCATGCCCGGAGGAGCTGATTGTTCACACTTGAATATGTAAAATGCCGGTTGAGGAATTCCCATAATGTCCGTCCTTAATATTTTTCGCAATTATAGCAAAAATAATCTCATAAATATTAATGCGTATAAATAACTTTTTTTCTTTAAGAATCTGACCCCTTACGCACTTTTGCAAAAAAGTTCGTAAATACCTCTAATCTTCTCGAAAAGTACCCTTTTCGTAGCTTTAGGGGGTTGTAGGGACATTTGTCCCTGCCACTAAAACGGACGCGTTCGTTTTAGTGCGTAACATCAGTAAGAATTTAACTTATTTTTAGCAACTCTCTTACTACTTCTCTGTCATCAAAAGGAAATTTTTCATCGTAGATTATCTGAAAAGATTCATCACCTTTTCCAAGAATTACAACTACTTCATCCTCCTGCTGCTCATCAAGCGCCATCTGAATAGCTTTTTTTCTGTTTAGCTCTACAGTGACAATGCTTCTGTCTTCAATCCCCTCTAAAATATTATCTACGATACTTTGAGGGTCTTCATTTCTAGGATTGTCGCTTGTAATATAGAGCTTTTTCGCTAGGCTTGCAGCAACTTTTCCCATAAGAGGTCGTTTGCTTCTGTCTCTATCTCCACCTGCTCCAAAGACAACCAAAAGCTCTTTCTCTTTGAGTGCATTTAAAACCTGCTGTATGCCATCAGGCGTATGCGCAAAATCAACTATAACATTCGGCACTTCGCTTACCTGCTCCATTCGCCCACTCACACCGGCAAAATTATCCACAACTTCACAGACCTCTTCAAGCTTTTTGCCACTCAATATATGAGTTGCCGCAATAGCCGCCAATAAGTTGTAAAGGTTGAAAAATCCATGCAAAGATGCAGTAAAAGGCACCACATCTTTTATGTTTTGAATAATTCCGCTTGTTGCATTATTGAGCGAATAAGCAATCAGCCTATATGTGGCAGAGTTTTCTATGCCGTATGTAAAAGTATTTTTAAAATTAAACGATGCTTTTGTCTCATCTTTATTGATGAGTTTCTTTCCATCATCTTGGAAAAAGCTGTTCTTAACGGCAATATATTCGCCTATTGTCTTATGATAGTCTAGATGGTCTTGAGTGATATTTGTTAAAATTTTAAGTTCAAAATCAAGCCCCTCTACTCTTTTTTGAGCGATGGCGTGCGAACTTACTTCCATGATAAAAAACTCACATCCAGCCGCTACTGCCTGATAGATGTGCTTATATGTATTTAAAACGGAAGGCGTTGTTAAACTTTTACCCTCGATAAGCTCATCGTTCATAAAAAAACCGCGCGTTCCCTGCATTGCAACCTTGTAACCAAGATCTAGCAAAAATGAGTAGATAGCACTTGCCGTCGTCGTCTTGCCGTTTGTTCCGGTAATTCCGACAATTTTTATATTCTCTACGCCAAAGAGTTTTGCAACATCTTTTATACTTATAATCGAGTGAGCGCCGTTCTCTTTTGCGTTTTGAAGATACTTCTCATTTTGAGCCGTGAGCACGAATGCCGTCTCTTTGTCGCACTCCTGCGAATTTTCGGTTATATACCTAAACTCCTCTTCCGGCAGTTCAATTTTCAACTTTTTTGCCCTTTGTCAGCTTTGTAAGCAATTTTCTAAGAAGTACATCACTCGGGTAAACGCTTAGAGCATTTTCCAAATAGGTCAAAGCCATCTCCGCAAAACCATGGTCCATAAGACTGTCCAAGAAGTCGACAAAGTCCTCTTTTTGGGTGATTATAACTCTTGTAGAGAACATTATGTTTTCAAAAGTCTCTTTAAAACTCTCTCCAGAATCAATCAACGCCTTAAAATCTTTATACAAAATACCGTCCTCAAACTCTATTCTGTCGCGGATAGGCTGTGCAAACACTTCGCTAAGCTTCTCCATTGAGCCGTCGATATTTTGCAAAATATCGCTCATGATGATGTCTGCTTGCTCTTTGTCTTCCTCTTTCAATATCTCATAATAGTCAAAAAGAGCCTCGGCACCACCTTCCCCACTGAGTGCCATCTCTGCCAATATAACGCCGTTGTAAGCCTCTTTTGAATTTGGAAAATTCTGCAGTACTGCTGCAAACTTCTCCAGTGCATTTTTATAGTCTGATTTGGAGAAACTGTCTTTAGCTTGTGATAATATTTTATGTTTACTTATTGCCATTTTGTCTCCTTCATTTTTTATAAATTATCTATTTCGTCTTCCATGCCTATTGGTACATTTATAACTGTTATCTCAGGATGGATAGCCATCTTAAGCTGTCTTTCCACGCCGTATTTTAACGTGCTACCGCTACTGGCACAACCTATGCAAGAACCTCTTAATTGTATATATACCTTCGAGTTTTTAACTGTTATAAACTCTATATCTCCGCCATCAAGAGCCAAAGATGGACGAACTTTGTCTATAACGCTTCTTGCCGGATTCATCAACTCTTCGTCTGTAAATGGTATCATGCCCATCCTTTATAATTTATATCTTTTATTGTTTTCATAAGATATGCAAATATTGCTTAACAAGTCATAAAAAACAGAAGCTACCTATCCAGCGAAAGGATTTCATGCACATATGAAGACTTCCTCATCCCAACGAGGATATAATCGACATTTTCGCTATTTATTAAAAACTTTAGTGAGCACTCCGGCATTGTAGCGCTGCACTCTTTAAAGAACTCTTTTAGCTCTGCTCTTGTTCTTTTTGCACACTCATGTGCTACCATTTTTCTATACTCGATGAGAAAAAGATCAATAAAATCTAGCATTGTCCGGCTGCTCTCTTCATCTACTTTTTGCAGGGTTTTTCTCATATGCGGTATTATCTGGGTAAATAGAAAAAGATCATAATCGCCGATCCATCCAAATTTGTGCTTAGTTGCATCGAGTTGCTCCAACAGATTATAAAGAGGTCTTAGAGCTTCATTGTCGCAAACTTCCATCAGCTCATTAAAGTATGTGTAGTAATCCTTACTCTCATCATAATCAGCCAAGCGGTACATCATTTCATTATATTTTGCATTTAGCGGTCTGTTTGCTAAAACTCTAAGCCCGTTCTTTTTTGCCCATGAAGCGCATTTCAGCCCATCCCTCTCCAAAATATTAATGGGAAGCTCTATGGTTGTAAAGCTGTGAGTTCTGTTTCCGACTATCATTGCCGCATTATACGCAAGCGTCGGCAAATCTTCATACGGCAGAAATTCATCACTTGCGCGTGGGAGAGAAAAACTGTTGGAACTGATGCCGTAAGAGCCTATTCTACCGCTTTTAACTTCCTCTTCAAGCCCTACAAAAGCCTCTTGTAATCTTCTGTACATCTCGTCTAGACGCTCATCTTTGTCCATACCTCTGTTGATTGCGTCTAAAATATAGTACTCCGGATTGTGTATGAGATAACAGTCAATCCTCTGCATCTCAAGTCTTTGCAGTGAAGCGCTTAACTGCTCATGCATAAATGATTTTGCTATAGAGTGGTAGCACTCATCGCTGTATTTTACAACTTCTTTTTCATTCTCAATTATTGAGGGGTCTTCTTTGTAGTTAAGCAGATTTGTTCCTTGAAGATACCCAAATTTGCTTACTATTTCGACTTGATCTTTTTTATCTTCATCGAACTCTCTAAAAGCGATTGCGATTGCACGCTCTGCGCCGCCATCCATATAGTTTGAAGATGTATCTATCATCTCTATACCGGATTCTATCGCCTCTTTTAAGGCTTCAATGTGTTGTGGATTTATATCACTTATTCTATAAGTTCCAAATGCAAAATTACTCATAATGTCTCACTTTTATAATTTAAGTAGTTTTGAATGTGGAAATCTTGAAGGATAGCAGAAAGACCGACGGGTCTTTCTGCTTATTTGTGCTAAATTATACTAATTCAACGAATGCCATAGTAGTAGCATCACCACGGCGGATACGAGTTCTAGTAATTCTAGTGTATCCTCCTGGACGATCAACATACTTAGGAGCTATCTCATTTACTAAAGTTTTAGTTGCCTCTTTACTTTGAAGCGCCGCAAATACTGCTTTATGAGCATTAGAATCGCCCTTACCGGCGATAGTGATAAGTTTTTCAACGTAAGAACGAAGTTCTTTTGCTTTCATAATAGTAGTCTCTATTTTACCATGTTCAATTAACGAAATACTTAGGTTCTTAAGTAGAGCTGCACGGTGTGAGCTTGTACGACCTAGTTTACGGTATCCATGACGATGTCTCATCTATAATTCCTCTTTTTACAAGCCTATAAAGCTTCAATTTTCTTTTTTAGTCCACTAACGATCTCATCTGCAAGATCGCCTCCAACTTCATATCCAAACTCTTGAAGTTTTTCAACAATCTCATCATATGACTTTTTACCAAGATTTTTAACGTTTTTGAGGTCATTTGTACTCATTAACGCTATTTCACCTATAAATTTTATATTTGAGCGGTCAAGACAGTTAAAACTTCTTGCACTCAAACCTAAATTATCAATATGCATAGTTAGTTTTTTAAGGTCCGGGCTCTCTTCTGTTCTCTCAATAGCAGCCGGAGATTTAACGCTTATTTCACTGTTAAATACAGCTAATTGAGCATACATAACTTCTAGCGAATTTCTAAATGCATCAAGCGGAGAAATTTGTCCATCAGTTCTGATGTTTAAAATCACTCTCTCAAAGTTAGGATTATCTTCTACAAGTACGTTCTCAATTCTATATGTTGCGCTACGAACAGGAGTGAAATATGCGTCTAGTGTGATATATCCCTCTTCTAGCCCATCATGAGTGTCTTCACTAGCAACATAACCGATACCTTGAGCAATTTTGATCTTAAAGTTAAGCACTGAATCTTCATTTAGAGTTGCTAAATGCATATCCGGTGTTACCACTTCTACTTCGCTGTTTGTAAGGTCGCCGCCTTTAATGGTACAAGGACCGGCAAAGCTATAGTTAACTTCTGTCTCTGTAGCACCGCCAAGCAGCTTAAATCTTATCTCTTTAAGATTTAAAATAAAGTCTGAAATGTCTTCGAGCATACCGCGTACAGAATCAAACTCATGTTTAGCGCCTTCAATTTTAATAGCTATAGGAGCATAACCAACTGAGCTACTTAACAAAAAACGGCGAAGTGGATGAGCTAAAGATATAGCATAACCCGTTTCAAATGGGTATGCCATAATATTAGCTTCATTTTCACTAATCTGTTCTACCTCAAACTCTTGAGGAGCAAGTGGAGTAGTTTTAATTTTTTTCATTTAACGCCTTTTATTTAACTTTTATTTCGAGTAAAGCTCAACGATTAAACGCTCTTCTACAGGGATAACAACTTCTTCACGCTCCGGCAAACGAGTAAAGATACCGAATTTTTTATCAGCATCAATATCAACCCATGGTGCAAGACCAGTTTGATTTACAAGCTCTAGAGCACGAACAATCTGAGAGTTGTTTTTGCTGCTCTCACGAATCTCAATCTTTTGTCCCGGTCTTACACGGTAAGAAGGAATATCCAATTTAGCACCGTCAACAAGAAGGTGGCCATGTGTTACAAGTTGGCGTGCAAAACGACGTGTCGTTGCAAATCCCATTCTGTAAACAACATTGTCTAATCTCTGCTCAATTAAAGTAACAAGGTTTGTACCCGTATTGCCTTCTCTTCTTTTAGCTTCAACGAATAGTGCGCGGAATTGCTTCTCAGAAAGACCATACATAAATTTTGCTTTTTGCTTTTCATTTAACTGTAAACCGTACTCTGATACTTTTTTACGACGCTGACCATGTTGACCCGGACCATATGGACGTTTCTCTAATGCAGACTTACCTGCTAAACGACGCTCCCCTTTTAGGTTAAGGCTAACTCCAAATCTTCTTTCGATTTTTTCTACTGGACCTCTATATCTTGCCATCAGTAATCTCCTTAAACTCTACGGCGCTTAGGCGCGCGACAACCATTGTGTGGCAGTGGAGTAACATCTTTCATAAATGTTACGCGAATACCTTCAATGGAACCTACTGCTTTAGTTGCAGTTTCTCTTCCTGAACCGGGACCTTGAACTTTAATACCAAGTTCTTTTATGCCATGCACTTGAGCTTTTGCTACTGCATCTTCTACTGCTGCTTGAGCTGCAAACGGAGTAGATTTTTTGCTACCTTTAAAACCAAGACTACCTGCAGAGCTCCAAGCAATCATGTTGCCCATTTCATCTGTAATAGTTACAAGTGTATTGTTAAATGATGCAGAGATGTGGCAGATACCACGTGCAATATTTTTCTTTATTACTTTTTTTCTAACAGCTTTTCTTTTTGCCATTTGCTAATCCTTATGCTGCGCCGACAGTTTTACGTTTACCCTTGCGAGTACGCGCATTTGTCTTAGTTTTTTGACCACGACATGGAAGACCACGACGGTGACGAAGACCTCTGTATGAACCTAAATCCATAAGTGCTTTAATGTCCATTGCAACTTGCTTACGAAGATCACCTTCTACAGTATGATTTGCACGAATCTCTTTTGTAATCGCCGCAACATCATCTTCGCTAAGTTCGTAAACTCTTTTGTTATAGTCTATCCCTGTCGCATCTAAAATCTTGCGAGAAGCATGTAGACCAATGCCATATACGTATGTTAGACCATACTCAATTCTTTTCTTTTTAGGTAAATCAACACCAGAAATACGAGCCATGATTATCCTTGTCTCTGTTTATGTTTTTTAACTTTGCAGATCACTCTAACAATGCCTTTTCTCTTGATAACTTTACAGTCATCACACATCTTCTTAACTGAAGCACGTACTTTCATTGAAAGTCTCCTCTATATTAATTCTTTGCTGCATTTAGGCAAACATCTATATCCGTTTACCAATACTTTTATCTATATATCTCTATATAGGTAAAAATACTCTAGCTTGTTGTCAAAACAGCAAAGCGGATGAGGATTATACACAAATAAATGTAAAAGATTTATTAAAGCATTATGTTTCATATAAGATTAATAGGTAAATCCGACGAGATATAGGCTCGATAATTGCTTTAGGGTTTTAAAAAG
>NZ_JACUTS010000072.1 GCF_014859695.1 Sulfurimonas sp.
AAGGAATTATACGTCATGGGACAAACTATAACCGAAAAAATATTCTCTGAGCATGTCGGAAGAGCTGTTCATGCAGGTGAAATCATCCGCTCTAACATCGACATGGTTATCGGAAACGATATTACCACTCCTATATCTATCAGCGCTTTTAACCTCAGCGGCGCTGAAAAACTTGCAAATCCAGATGGATTCTCTATAGTTCTTGATCACTTTATTCCCGCAAAAGATATCGCAAGTGCGAACCAAGCGCGAATAAGCCGTGACTTTGCAAAGAAGCACAGCCTAAAGAACTTTTTTGATGAAAAAGATATGGGAATCGAACATGCGCTTCTGCCTGAAAAAGGGCTTGTCTCTCCGGGTGATGTTATCATCGGAGCTGACAGCCATACATGTACACACGGCGCGCTTGGAACATTCTCTACGGGAATGGGTTCAACCGACTTGGCGTTTGCCATGATTACGGGCGGGAACTGGTTTAAAGTGCCAGAGTCTATAAAAGTTGTCCTCAGCGGAAAACCTAGCAAATATACAACCGGAAAAGATATTATCTTAGAGATTATCCGTCTAATTGGCGTTGATGGAGCATTATATAAAACTTTAGAGTTTACCGGGAGCACAATTGCGCACTTAAACATGGATGACAGGTTTTCTATGTGCAATATGGCAATCGAGGCGGGAGCAAAAAGCGGAATCGTTGCTTATGACGAGGTAACAAAAGAGTTTTTAAGCGATAAAAATCTTGCACGCCGACCTCGCATCCACTACTCGGATGAGGACGCTTCTTATGTGCAGGTTTTAGAGATAGACGTTGCCAACCTTGACCCGGTTATAGCGTATCCATTTTTACCTTCAAATGGGCATAGTGTTGTTCAGGCTGTAAAAGATAAAATTAAAATAGATCAATCATTCATCGGGAGCTGTACTAACGGCAGACTCGGTGACCTAAAAATTGCTGCAGAAATTTTAAAAGGCAAAAGAGTCCATCCTGATGTTCGTCTTATTGTGACTCCTGCGACACAGCGTATTTTTCAAGAGGCTTCAAGATTGGGATATATAGACATTATTATCAATGCAGGCGGAGTTGTAAGCAACCCTACATGCGGAGCTTGTCTGGGCGGATATATGGGGATTCTTGGCGACAATGAAGTGGCAATATCTACGACGAACCGTAACTTTGTAGGACGCATGGGTTCAAGAAGCTCTAAAGTCTATTTGGCAAACTCTGCAGTTGCGGCAATCTCTGCAATTGAGGGCTATATAACAGATCCTAGATAATGCTTGAAATACCCTGTGTCATCTTTGCAGGCGGCAAATCAAGCCGAATGGGAGAGGATAAAGCTCTTCTTCCATTTGGCGGTTTTAACACGTTAGCGGAGTTTCAGTTCTCACGTCTTAGCAAAATCTTCAAGAATGTATATATCTCATGTAAAGATAGTTCAAAATTCAACTTTGAAGCAGATTTTATTGAAGATATAAAAACAGACTCTCTCTATGCGCCCACGGCTGGATTTATCTCTGCTTTTAGGCATTTAAAGTGTGAGAAGTTTTTTGCAATCAGCGTAGACTCTCCTTTTATCGCTAAGGATGAGATAGAAAAAATAGTTGCCTCAGATAAAACAGACGCAGACGCCACGGTGGCAAAAACACCACACGGTATAGAGCCGATGTGCAGTGTATATCATCGCTCTATGGAGAAAAAATTCGCATCAATGCTCAAAGAAAATAATCACAAACTCGGTTTTTTGCTCAAAACCTCAAACACGCTTTATGTAGAGTTTGAAGATGAAAAACCCTTTTTAAACCTCAACCACCCTCATGAATATCAAGAGGCGCTAAGGCTTATGGTTTAGGTCAAATAAATTACTTTTCTTCTGCTATAATAGTAAGAAATAAAATATAAAGAAACAGTAATGAATTTAACACATTTGGACGAAAAAGATAGACCGAAGATGGTCGACGTATCGGATAAGAACCAGACAACTAGAGTGGCAGTTGCAAGCGGAATTATAGAGATGAGTCAAGAGGCTTATGGCGCTATAGTAAGCCAGAAAACCAAAAAAGGTCCTGTTCTTCAAACAGCAGTAATCGCCGCTATCATGGGAACAAAAAAGACAAGCGAACTTATACCGATGTGTCATCCGCTTAACCTAAGCGGCATCAACTGTGATGTTGAAGAGTTGGTGGATCTCCCTGGATTTAAACTCACCGTTACGGCTAAACTCACAGGGCAGACGGGTGTTGAGATGGAAGCGCTTACGGGAACAAGCATAGGGCTTTTGACGATCTATGACATGGTAAAAGCGATAGACAAAGGGATGGTTATCCGCAATGTACAGTTAGAAAAAAAATCGGGAGGCAAAAGTGGAGATTATCAACGATACAGATGAGAAGCTAGAGCTTACTTATCCGTGCAGCTGGTGCTACAAGCTTATTGCCGGTGAAAAAGAGGCTCTCGAAGAGGCGATTAGAGCTGTTATAGAGGAGAGAGAACACAAACTCACTCACTCAAAAAGTTCTAAGGGCGGAAAATATATAAGCATGAACCTAGATATGGTTGTTCACAATGAAGATGACAGAAATTTTATCTATGAAGCCCTAAAAGCTCATCAACATATAAAAATGGTACTTTAAAGGAGTCTAAAATGAGTTTACGAGAACTAAAAAACATTGAACTACAAACACTAGACCTTCATGAGATGAGGGATGTAACGACAGATATTATAGACAAAAAAACAAAAAAACTAAGAGACGAACTCGAAGAACTTCTTGTGCAAAAAGAGCTTATTGAGAGGAGTTTAGAGAAAAAGTCCAGTGAGCTCCAAGAGGCGAAATATACTATTTTTAATGATATAGAATCTGCAATAGATAAAGATGATATACAGACGCTCTCTAAGCTTCATCAAATAAAACTTCAATCGATCGATCTCTTTGATATTCTTGGCGAAACGGTTGAGGGAGCAATTATTACCGCTTTAGAAAAATCAAAAGATAGCGAAGCAAAAGAGCTCATTCAAGAGGTCATAAAAGAGCTGACCTACCAAACCATTAAAGAGGGAACCCTAAATACCATAAGGGTGAGAAAGATTCTCTCCACAATACTACACTCAAGCATTGATATAGCCGAAGCTACACCAAACACATCCGAGGATATCCTAGAGGCTACGCTAAGAGGCATGAGAGCAGGACTTCTCGAATCAATAGACAGATTTAAAAAGAGACTTGTTTACATGCCGCTTGAGGCGAAACATATCCTGATAGAAGATTACGACACAATCATGGAGGATTTAAACCAGACAGATACCCTCTTTTTGCAAGTTGTTCAGACACAGGCAAATGAGAGTGACCCGACTATAAGAAAAATCCTCCTAGACATTAATAAAAAGATGCATTATGATCTCGAAGAGTTAATTCACATCTCAAAAGAGACGGCGCAAGTTATGAAGGAGAGATTTTCTGCACTAGCTAAAGCAGCAGTTAAAAAAGCCGATACTGCGCTCCAGTCCGAGACCGCAAAAGAGGCGAAAAGAATGGGAATTGAAGCATGGGGCGTTGCAAAAACTGCGCTCAACAGCGCAATTAAATCAGCCAAAGGCGTAATGGAGCCAAAAGATAAATAGCGGTTTAAACTGCTATTTATAGTATTTGACTACCTTCTCCATCTGAGAACCCATATTTAAAAGCAACATATCGGCTACAACAAGCGCTGCCATTGCTTCACAAACAATGGTTCCTCTTATGGCAACGCATGGGTCATGACGTCCTTTAAGAGCAAAATCAACCTCTTTATTTTCAGTCGTAACTGTTTTTTGCTCTTTAAAAATAGAGGGTGTAGGCTTAAAGTAGACGTTCATCACAATATCTTCACCGTTGCTTATACCGCCTAAAATCCCGCCTGAGTGGTTTGTTACAAAGCCGGCTGCTCTTATCTCGTCATTGTTTTGAGAACCCTTAAGCGATGCACTGAGTACTCCATCACCTATCTCGACGGCTTTAACGGCATTTATGCCCATCATGGCATCCGCCAAAATTGCATCGAGTTTATAGTAGAGCGGCTGCCCTAACCCCTTTGGCGCACCTTTTATAAGAACTCTTGAGGCTCCGCCGACTGAATCATGCTCATTTTTTGCTCTAAGTATCGCCTCTTTTTGCTCCTCTTCTTTGTTGACATCAAGAGCAAAAATAATGCTTTTTTTAGCCGCCTCATAATCAAGCTGCTCCGACTTTATACCGTCTACTTCGCATATGCCGCTTAAAACCTCGACACCAACTTCTATAAGCATCAGTTTTGCGATTGCACCTGCAGCGACTCTTGCCGCTGTCTCTCTTGCAGAGCTTCTGCCGCCGCCTCTGTAATCTCTTATGCCGTACTTATAAAAATAGGTAAAATCTGCATGACCCGGGCGAAAAATATCTTTTATATTTGAGTAATCTTTTGACTTCTGGTTGGTGTTGTATATGAGCATTGCTATTGGTGTTCCCGTACTTTTACCCTCAAAAACACCGCTTAGTATCTCTACTTTGTCATCCTCTTTTCTAGCTGTCTCAAACTCGCTTTTTCCGGGTTTTCTTCTATCTAACTCACTTTGGATAAACGCCTCTTCTATCTCAAGTCCAGCCGGAACACCATCAAGCAGACATCCGATTGCAACTCCATGAGACTCCCCAAAAGTACTAAATTTTAACTTCTGCCCAAAACTATTCACTTCATTTCCTTGTTTAAAAGCTTTACCGCCATCTCTGCGGCTTCTTGTTGCGCAATTTTCTTGCTTTTGCCAATCGCTCTTGCGTACTCTTTGTTCTCTATGATAACAGCAACTTCAAACTCTTTTTTATGATCAGGTCCGCGGCTTGCAACAACTTTGTACTCCGGAGTCTCTCCGAATCTGGCTTGCGTAAGCTCTTGAAGGGTTGTTTTAAAATCTCTAAAGAGAGAATCAAGCGAGATCTCTTTATGATTTTTTTCAATCAACTCAATCGCTATTTTTTTAGCAGCATCCAAGCCCGACTCAAGATAAATAGCTCCGATTACCGCCTCAAAAGCATTTGAGAGCAGAGACGCTTTCTCTCTTCCGCCATTGTTCTCCTCCGCGTTTGAGAGGTAGATATATTCGCCAAGGCTGATAGACCTTGCCAACTTCTCAAAGCCGTCCTCATTTACAAGTGCCGCTCTTATCTTTGAGAGATTACCCTCATCTGATTTGGGGAATTTAAAAAACAGATACTCTCCCACAATCAAATCCAAAACGGCATCGCCTAAAAATTCAAGTCGCTCATTATCGTAGGGCTGCTTATGACTTTTATGCGTCAGCGCTTCGATAATGAGCTTCTCGTTCTTAAATTCGTACCCTAAGGTTTTCTCTAAAACTTCTATATTTTTACTCATTGTATGCTCTCCCACTATTAAATCTCATATAATTTGAACAAAGTCCAAATTATATTCAGTCACTCGCGTGTTTTGTGCCATTTAAAAGCACAAAATAAAAGCTTTGCCTTGCGGCAAAAAGGAGTCATTTTGACTCCTTCATCTTTTGTGCCTCTATTTTTGCCAAAATATCGCATCTCTCGTTCTCAATATGTCCGTTATGCCCTCTAACCCATATTGCATTTATCTTATGCCCTTTTGAAACCTCTATATACTCTCTCCACAAATCAGGATTTTTAACCTTTTTAAAGTCTCTCTTTATCCAGCTCTCAAGCCACTCGTTTATCCCCTTTACGACATACGAGGAGTCGGAGATTATCTCAACATTGCAGGGCTCCCTAAGAGCTCTTAACCCCTCGATTACCGCCAAGAGCTCCATTCTGTTATTTGTAGTATGTGCCTCGCCGCCGGAGACCTCCCTCTCTTTGTCGCCGAACCTGAGAATTGCTCCATATCCCCCTGGACCGGGATTTCCCAAAGCGCTGCCGTCACTGAAAAGAGTTATTTTCTTCACTAAAATCCTTATGGTAATCTTTTACCAAAGAGAGCTCCGCCCTTGACGTATCTATGGCATGACAACTGCTACAACGGTTAAATGCAAACGGGTAGACCACCTTACAATTATCGCAGATATACTCAAAACCGAGCGTAGCATTTGCTTTTGAGTCAAGGCTTATAAGCACGTCAAGCTCAAAAATAGAGCTCTTCGTTGCCGCTTTCATATACCCTTTTGCGGTATAGAGCTCCCTTAAATAGCCGTTTTGCATTATTATATCAAAATTCAAATCTTTTTTGTCGCAGCTCCACAGCACATCGACAAGAAGCTCTGACTTTGAAACATCAAAATTCGCCCATGCAGCCTTTGGGTTTATGCGAAAAACATACTCAAAGACAAGGTAATCCAGATGATTGCAACTTTTGTATATCTCCAAGAGCTTGTAAGCTTTTTCATCCGGAGTCATTCGAGCACTGTTTAAAATGCTCAAAGAGTTAAGATATGCGCTAATCAAAGTCACATCTTTTTTCAGTTCGCCCAAAGGCTCTAGCAACTCAAGCGCAGCGTTATAATCTTTCATCTGTTCATATACAAGCAGAAGATAGTTAAGCGCCTGAGGCGTGCGGGGATTGTTTTTCAGTATCTCTAAAAAAATCTGCTTTGCACGCTCCAGAAAACCTGCCCTAAAGTATGTTTTGCCAAGCAGAAAAAGAGTATCTCTGTAGTTGGATTTATCTCCGACTTTAAGCAACTCGCTGTAGATCTCTATACTCTTTTCATAGTTTCCGTTTTGTGTATATGAGTTTGCCAGCAAGAGCCAAGACTTTTCAGACAACTCCCCTTTTGTAATCAATACCTTAAGTTCATTTTGAGATGGCAGAGAGTGAAACTGTTTTAAAAACTTATCTAGATGGCGGTAGTCCTCTTTCTTTTTGAGTCTGCTAAACCAATATGAAAAAAATGTAATGACGAAAACAAGAACGAAAAATATTATAATCCCAAAAAGAGGGTCTCGAAACTCTAAAAAAAAGGTATCCATTATTCGTACACCACTACACCGTAATCGTTTTTGAGATTATAAAAGGTGCTCTCAGGTCCTATCTCCAAATCCTTTATTTTTCCAAGCTGAACAATAGAGTTTCTACCTACTCTTATCCCAAACTCCGTAAAAAATTTTTTTATATTTACAAACTTTACATCTTCGACAAATTTATACTCAAACTCCTTATGAAGCCTCATCTTATCGTATGAAAATATATGTTCGTTTACATGTAGCTTGTCTGAGGCATACTTTATGGGCAGATGACCGGATAAATCAGTCAATATCTTCTCTACATGTTCATGTTTTTGGGGAAGAGTATTTTTTTGTATAAAAAGATATTTATTGTTAAGTTTAAGGTTTCTCGTCTCACTCCAGTACTTATATGCAGGATTTGAGACGCCGAGTTTCGATGAGATTTCTCTCCAGAGCCAGTAAGAGTTTAGCGTATTTGGTAAATTTGACACTCTAATGGCTCCTCCGGATTTGATTTGTCTTTATTATATACTTTTTTAGTTGAAAGTTACAAATTTAGAACACAGCCACTACCCATTTTGTGATGAAATATCCGCCTACAAGTAGCCATGCAAACATCAAACCCGAGGTGTAAACAGGCGCTAAACCAAGCCCCTTAAACTTTGAAAACACGGTTCCGATGCCAAGTGCCGTCATTGCCATGGTCAGTAAAAAAGTATCTATCTCGTTGATAATATCTACTACATTTTGTGGAAGAATTCCGAAGGAGTTAAACCCAGCCATACCTATAAAATAGACTGCAAACCACGGAATAACTAGCTTAACCCCTCCTGCTGTAGCACCACTTTTTTTAGCGCTCATGGAGAGATATATTCCCAGTATAATGAGCATCGGTGCTATCATAATAACCCTTGTCATCTTTACGATAACCGCCGAATTTGCCATCTCTTCGCTTGCACCCGGAATGGAAGCCGGAACTGCTACGACTTGAGCCACTTCATGAATCGTTCCGCCTACATAGATACCGAACTCTTTTGCACTCATATCAAAAACGCCCATGTTGTATAGAAGCGGATATAAAAACATCGAGATTGTTCCAAAGAGTACAACCATTGAAACGGCGATTGCAGCTTTATGCTCCTCCGCCTTTAAAACAGGCTCCGTTGCCAAAATGGCTGCCGCTCCGCATACTGAAGCCCCAGAAGCACTTAGCATTGAGGTATCTCTATCCATTTTGAAGAGTTTTTGTCCTGCCCAAGTTCCGAGCACAAAAGTGGTTGAGAGCATAATTAGCGAGACCATAAATCCCTCTAGCCCAACCTCCCCGATTTGTTGGAATGTGATACGAAACCCGTAAAAAACAATTGCGAAACGTAAAATCTTTTTTGCAGAAAATGTAATACCTCTGCTCCACTCTTTTGGAGTGTTGTTGTGAAGCGTATTTGCGTAAAAAATCCCTATAACTATACCTATAACCAGTGGCGAAATTCCAAGAGATTTTACAAAACCAATCTCTGAAATCATTGTAGCAGCTGCAGCAAAAATCGCAACAAAAAGTATGCCGTTTATAGTACCTTTTCTATTCTCTAAAGAAAATGCCATATAACCCTTTCGTATAATGTGGGACTTTAGTCCCTGCCACTAAGACGGACGAGTTCGGCTTAGTGCGTAACCTAAGTTACAAAGCGAATTATATCAAAAAAGCATCACATTTATTTTACTCTTAGATCCGGCTCTGAGTCAATCATCTCATTATCTGAACCGCTAATCTCTTTTATCTCGATTTAATGAAAAATTTGGGTGCGTAAAAACCTAAGCAAACTACGGTACTATA
>NZ_JACUTS010000179.1 GCF_014859695.1 Sulfurimonas sp.
AGAAAATTAGAGGTATTTACGAACTTTTTTACAAAAGTGCGTAAGGTCAGTTAGTCATATACAGAGTCAATGGAGACTTCTTGGAGTTAATTAGACTAGGCACTCATTCTCAGTTGTTTAAATAAAAAGAGTTTATGTAGTAAAGCATTCCCATAGTTCCTATGCTCCAGTGTCAGAGCGAGAAAAATAGGGACTGTTTATGGTAAAATGATTCCTTTTTAAAAGGAGATCTATATATGAAAAGCTTAACAATAGCGGCTATAGCTGCACTCTTTTTGAGTGGATGTGCAAGCAAGACCCCGATCGTTATAGATGATATTGTGGAATAAAAAAAAGGCGTTGCTACTGTTCTTATAGCATCGCCGCAAAGGATGTTTTCCGCACCTATTACAGCAAGTATGAAATATTTTGATTATTATCTGAATTGCTTAGAAAAGAGATGTAAAGTAGCAAGAATGCAAACAGATCAACATGTAGCTATTTATATTCAAAGTGGTAAACAAATTCTTTATGTTGTTAATACGACTAAAGAAGTTGATTTGCTAAAGGATACAATTCTTATAAATATAGAGCCTGTAATCTTTGAATTTGAAGCGATTGAAAATACAAAATATTTCATTAAGCATGAATGGGATGCTGTGTCATGGGGCACATTTTTACCAATGGCACTCCCCGGTGCTCACTTGGAACTTATAGATGAAAAAGAAGCCATTATAAGAATGGAAGAAGTTGAGAAAGCATTTTTAGTTTTTGGAGAAAGAGGGCAAACTTTTCAGGCACAAGATTAGTTAGTCTCTAGATATATCTACAAGTTTATGTGAAAAATAATTGATTCTTTCGCTCTGCTCACTGAGTTGCTCTGCAAGTTCTTTTTGCATTTTTACATGTTTTTGATTGAGAAGTTCTATCGTTGCATTACTTTTTTTAAACAAAATATCTACATCTTTTTCTAATAATTTTATTTTAAACTCAAGATTATTTTTAATTGACGCATGAGATACAAATATGATTATAAGTATTGCGATAAAAACTATCCATTCCATCCCCAGCCCTTTCGTACAAAACAAATTTGACCTACATTATAATATAAATCTTCGCTATTTCGTAAAAAGTTTTATATTTGTTTTAGCTAAGCTTTGCAAAATGGTGACATACTAACTAATCGTCCTCTTTTGGTGTAGATTCTTGAATGGTTTTATAGAAATAGCCGAGTCCTACAAACATGATGGTTGTGCCTATAAGCAGATAAAAAGCTGAGATCATATTTGAGATGTCCTCAAGTGCTATCTTAAACACCACCATCAAGGTCTCTATGGAGAGGGCTATGATGATTGAGATTAGAAATTTTCCTAGTACTTTATACTGTTTGTCTTCAGATTTATGAAACGACTGGTACATAACTTCATGCTCAAATATCTGTTTTGCGAGATCGTAAATCGCCAGTCCCAGCGTTATGGATATTATGGATCTAAATATGTCATGCAAAAAGTCGGATGTTG
>NZ_JACUTS010000013.1 GCF_014859695.1 Sulfurimonas sp.
GTGCAATACTTTTGGATTGTTTTTTTGGTAAATTAGGTGCGAAAGTTGAGTTATAAATTAAATGAAACTTCAAAAACTATTCTTGTTAAACCAAACCAAACCAAATCAAACCAAACAAAACCGAGTTGTCGTGAGACATTCGTATTTTCGATAGAAAATACGGATAAGTTGAACGGTTAAACTTTCTTACGACAGTAAGAGAAGTTTAACACTTGATTTACTTTATGCGAAGTGTAGACAAAATTTATTGTTTTAATTAGTTTAACAGAATTCAATATCTTCATCTTTAATATTTTCAATAGATATAATGTTTATATATGATATTTGATTTATAATATCTCTCATTTTTTTTATATTTATTTTTTCTTGATTATATGTTGTGAAAGTTATATCTCTTAACTGAGAATGTCCGATTATATACTTTCTTAAATTTATATCATCACATACATTAAACAACTTCTGTGTGAAATTCTTTCTAAATGAGTGAATAGTTTTGTTTATATTAAGTGTTTTTTTAATATGTCTATTTATTCGTTTCTGAACTAAATCTTTTCCTCTTGTGTCGAAGAAAATATGTTCTCTATCACTTTTTACATAATCATTTAAAATATTAAAGATTTTATTGTGAATAGTAATCTTTCTAACTCCTGAGAGAGTTTTATCGTCAATGATATTAAGTGTTTTAAGTTCTAAGTTTATGTTTTCTTTACGAATATTTAACACACTTGATAATCTCATTCCTGTATGTAATAGAACATTAAAGAAGTCCTTTATTTCATTATCTTTTGTATCTTTTAGTAGTTTATTGATTTCATCTTCTGAAAATGAGTTATGAGGATTTTCGATAGTGTTTAGTGATAGTAATTTATCAAGAGGATTAGTTTTTATCTTTTTAAACAATACTAAGTAATTTAGAAATTGATTATAAGATATAAAGTGTTTATTTATTGTTTTTGAGTTTAATAAAACTGTTTCTTTATCATTCTCGTCATTTTCTTCAATTATGTTATAAACTATGTCGTCTATATCTAAACCGTCCTTATATCGTCTAAGAAAGTTGTTTGGTAATGTAGTTAATAAATCTCTGTATTCTATCCATTTATTTATATCTTCTAATTCATAAATTTTCAAAGTCTTCTTATAATCTAATAACAACCATCTAAAACTTGTTTCATATTGTTTAAAAGTATCTTCTTTTATTCTCTTAACCTTTCTACTATATTCTATAAAACTCTTAAATACTTCCTCTATTGTTTCAAAGTTTTTATCATATTCTGTTTTAGTTGATATTGTTGAGATTTTATCTGTTTTCTGTTTCTCTTTTAACAATACTTGTTCTAATTTTTTAATAATTCTTTGACTTTCTTGTTCATCATCATTTTCTTCTACTAAAAAACCTATTTGTAGATTTGTATTTAGACTGAAATCCATTTTTTTTAACCACTTTATAATTTTAATTTTGATTATATTACTATATTTTAAATTAGTAGTCTTTAAAGTGATTTTAACTATTTTCTTATTTACTCTAAGAACAAAATAATATCTATTGTTGATTAGTTGTAAATATTCAGTGTTAGTAGTTATATAATGATTATAATCATACTTTTGTTGTAAAAATGTTGTAAAAAACTCGTCTTTTAGAGTGTTTAATTCTTCGAAAGTCCGTGTTTTAGGGGTTTGTTTAAGTGTGGCTCCGAATACTGGATTCGAACCAGTGGCCAAGTGATTAACAGTCACCTACTCTACCGCTGAGCTAATTCGGAATGCTTAAATGTTTGATAGGTCGGAATTATACTCAATGGGTTTTAAAAAGTCAAGAAGTATGAGGGTTACTTGGAGCGTTTTCTCTTCTCGTTTTCGTGCAGGATGAAAAATTCTAAATTTCCGACCTTTTTTATGACTATTTTTGCATCAGATATGAGGCTATGAAGCCTTTTTTTGCTCTCTTCATCAAAGAGCAGGTTGATATCATCCATGGTTAGCGGTCTTTTATCCAGCGTGTTTAAAATCTCTTCATCGTCGTAGTGGCTGTTGTTCGGCTCAGCATGAACTCTTGAAGCTATATGGATGGGAAGAGATGCGTCAAAGAGCAGGGATGCGTTATGTAGCTCTTTGTAGCTTAGTCCACTTACCGGATATGCGGGCGGGCGGTCTATTGTGCCTAGATCAACTCTTGCGACGTTTAGTTTGAGTAAAACATCATTTAGTTTTTTTATCTCATCTTCTGTGTCGTTGAGTCCGTGAACAAAGAGAATCTCTATGAAAAGTTTTCCTTTAAATATTTTGCTAAACTCTATGACTCTTTGGACAATATCTTTTATCTCTATACCCGCATGAGGTCTGTCGATTCTCTTAAAAACACTCTCACTTACACCGTCTAGAGAGAGCTTGACTTGGTCAAGTTTTAAAAGAGAGTTAAAAACTTTCTCATCAACAAGCGTTGCACTGTTCGTGAGTATAAGCGTTTGAGTGCCGTTCTTTATCTTGTTTATCTCATCTATAAGTTCATCAAGATATGGGTAGAGGGTAGGTTCGCCGTTTGCAGTTATGGTTATGACGTCTATTTTCTCGTTTAGATGCTCTTTTAACTCGGCAATAATCGTAGAGACATCTACGATATTTGTTTGTTTATCAGTCGTAGCACTTGGAGCAAGTTCGCAGTATAAGCAGTCAAAATTGCACTGTTTTAGAGCAGGGGAGAGATCTATACCCAAAGAAGAACCGAATCTTCTTGAGTTTATGGGACCGAAAATCGTCTTCACTTACTTTTTGCTAACTCTATGGCATTCAGCTATAAAGTGTTTTGCATTTTCTACCGGAACGTCAGGAAGGATTCCATGACCAAGGTTAAATATGTGTCTTTTTCCACCCATAATGTTTTGTAGTGTTTCTACACACTCGGTAGTTGCCTCTTTTGAGTAGAGTCTGCATGGCTCCATGTTCCCTTGAAGGATATACTTCTCACCCAGTTTCTCACGTGCCAGAGCCATAGGAGTAGACCAGTCAACGCCAAATACCTCAAAATTTCCGTAAACTTTGTCTAAAAATGCAGGAATACCTTTAGGGAACATAATGATTGGGATATGAGGATATTTCGCTTTCAAGTAGTCTGCAATCTCGACCATATATTTCCAAGAAAATTCATCATATTTTGAAGGCTCGATCGCCGCAGCCCATGAGTCAAATATCTGAACAACGTCAATACCCGCTTCAATCTGCTTCTGCATATAGAGCTTTACGACTTCAGTTACTTTTGCAAGTATCTTATGTAGAAGTTCTGGATCAGAGTACATCATTTTTTTACAGATATTGTAAGTTTTTGTGCCTTCTCCCTCTATCATATAGGTTGCAAGTGTCCATGGAGCACCGCAAAATCCTATAAGAGCTTTGTCGTCTGCCAACTGCTCTTTTATAAGCTTTATAGTGTCGTAAACATAAGTAAGTCTAGATGCAGCTTCTTCACCGCCGAGAAGTCTGTTTAAATCTGCTTCACTTTTGATTGGGTCGTTAAATTTAGGACCTTCGCCCTTTATAAACTCCAAATCCATCCCCATCTCATCAGGAATAACCAAAATATCGCTAAATAGTATAGCTGCATCGACTCCAACTATGTCAACAGGTTGAAGTGTGACTTCGCAAGCTTTTTTCGGGTCATGACAAAGGCTTAAGAAATCTCCGGCTTGAGCGCGAACCTCCATATATTGTGGAAGGTAACGACCCGCCTGTCTCATCATCCAAACAGGAGTGTATGGAGTCTCTTTGCCAAAACATGCATCTACAAATATTTTACTCATTGATTGCCTTTATATAAGTGAATTTTTAGTGAGGGCGGTAGCCCAGATAAAGAGAGAAGTTCCCCATTCTCTCTTTGAGTAATTAATGACTTTTTCCTACTTTGCCTAAGAAGAAAAGTCCAATTGCTACAGCAGTAATTGATAGCGCTAAGTATAGCATATCAAGCGCACCATTATACTCTATATGACCAACTTTTTGAAAAAAGCCTACAACAAGTACCATTACTATTACTTTTGATATTTTGTCTTTTAACTGATCAAGAGAGTGGATTGCCAAAAGTTGAGTCTCGTCATGTTTGGACTCTTTTGCAGGGTCGATTTCAGATATAAAAAGCTCATATAGACCAAAAGAGAAAAGGAGCATAACTACGCCGATAAGATAGAGATCAACTGCTCCTATAATTCCGCTTATAATGTTTTCATGAAAATGCTCTGGATGCTCATGATTTAGGTAAGTCGTAATAATATATTTCGCAGTATCGTAGATATCAAAGCTTGCAACGATAAAGAGTGAAACAGCTCCAACAAGACCGAAAAATACTGCAAGAATTACAATAAACCTTGAATTCCATAAAACATTTTCAAATATTCTCTCTAACATTTTTTATTTCTCCTCTTCCATCTCTACCCATTTTTGGGCAATTCTAACTGCATTTGTAGCCGCACCTACTCTCAAGTTGTCCGCAACTATAAACATATGCAGCATATTTTTTGAGAAGGTATCGTTTCTAATACGTCCTACAAATGTCTCGTTTTTCTCTAAAGATATTGACGGCATAGGGTAAATAGATTCACTCGGATTGTCCAAAACAATGATGTTTGGAGCTTTTTTAAGAAGTTCTCTCGCTTCGTTTGCATCAACATCTTGAGCGAATGTAAGGGTAAGAGCCTCTGCATGACCGCGAAGAGTAGGGACACGAACACATGTCGCACTTAGAGGAATTTCTCTATGCATGATTTTAGTGGTCTCGTTTACCATCTTCATCTCCTCTTTTGTGTAACCGTTTTCTAGAAAAACATCTATTTGAGGGATTACATTTAGAGCGATTTGGTGTTTAAACGCTTTGTGTTCACTATCGCCGAGTTTAAATGAAAAGAAATCTTTCATCTGTGTTACAAGCTCTTCCATGGCGCTTTTCCCCGCACCTGAAGTCGCCTGATATGTGCTAACGTCAACCCTTGTCAAGGTGTATGCTTCATCAAGAGGTTTCAGCGCTTGAACCATCTGGATTGTTGAACAGTTAGGATTTGCGATAATTCCCGATTTTTTCCATTTTGCAATATCCTCAGGATTGACTTCTGGCACTACAAGAGGGATGTTCTTATCCATTCTAAAGTGAGAAGTGTTGTCGATTACGACTGCTCCTGCTCTCACGGCAGCCTCCGCAAACTGAGCGCTTACGCTTCCTCCTGCAGAAAAAAGAGCAATCTCTATATTTTCTTCTTCAAAAACAGTGTCGGTAAGCTCTTTGATTGCTATCTCTCTGTTTCCAAACTCGACACTCTTTCCTAGGCTTCTAGAGCTAGCTAGCGGAACAAGCTTGTTGATTGGAAAAGAGACCTCATGCAAAATTGCCAATATCTCTTCACCGACGGCTCCGTTTGCTCCGACTACCGCTACATTATATTTTTTTGACACTTCTACTCCTTATAGTTTATAATTTTTAATCTTTTTTTCTAAATTTGCTCTGCTCATGCCGAGTGTTTTGGAAGCTTTCTCAACATCGCCATTAGTAGAGGTCAACACCTCTTCAATCAGCTCTTTTTCCATAGACGCGATATCTTTTGTATTTATGAGTCCTCTTTGCTCCAAAAAGAGCTCATCTGGTGTTATTTCACTCTCTTCGCTCAAAATCACAGCTCTCTCAACAACGGAGATAAGTTCTCTTATATTGCCAGGCCAGTGGTAATCTAGTAGCTGTTTTATAGCCTCATCTGAAAAGCTTTTTAAATCAAAACCGTATTTTATACAATTTTGCTCTAAAACTTTTTGCGCTATCTGCAATATTTCATCTTTTCTCTCTCTTAGAGGCGGAATACTTACAGGAATTGTATTGAGACGAAAATAGAGGTCGTTTCTAAATTCGCCTTTTTTTATTCTCTCGTTTAGATCCGCATTTGTAGCAGAGATAACTCTAATGTCTATTTTTATGCCTTTTGATGAACCTAATCTTCGCACCTCTTTTTCTTGAAGCGCACGAAGGATTTTAGCTTGAACGCCGTAGGGCATCTCACCAATCTCATCTAAAAACAGTGTTCCGCCGTTTGCCTGTTCAAACTGTCCCGCTTTTGCTTCGCTTGCATCTGTGAAAGCACCCTTTTCAAAACCAAACAGCTCGCTCTCAATAAGGTTGTCTGGGATTGCTGCCATATTGATAGCTACAAAAGGCTTTTTTGCTCTAGGAGAATTTTTATGGATGTAAGAGGCAAAAACCTCTTTGCCTACACCGCTCTCTCCCAAAAGAAGAATACTTGCATCGGTTTTTGAGGCTTTGTCTGCAATTTTAAGAGCTGCTTCTAAAGCTTTTGAAGTTCCATAAAAACTGCTCGCTGCGTTATTGTCACTATTTTGAGGTAGCGTTTTTTTTACTTTTTGTATCTTGTCTTCTCTTTTGATTGCGTTTATAAGCGTATCCACGTCAAAAGGTTTTAGCAAGAAGTCTTTAACTCCGAGGTGAATCGACTCAATGGCTCTTTGAAGAGTTGCGTTACCGGTCATTATGATTACTTCAAACTTTCCGCCGAGCGTTTTAACAAACTCTATACCATCCATGCCGGGCATATTTATGTCTGTAATAACGAGGTTAAAGCTATCGTCAATACCTTTTAGTGCATCTTTTGCATTTTTAAATGTTTGAATTTCAAACTCTTTATAGTCGCTCATAGCGATTTCAAGAGATTTTCTCATATTGATATCATCTTCAACTATTGCAATTTTCACTAAAAAGCCTTAGGATTTGAGTGTTTTGGCACCCTTATTTTAAAGGTGCGATTGTAGCAAAATTATCATTAAAGTCGACTTTGAAGCAAGTCGTCTTAAGTGTCAGTACCGTTGTATAGCTGTTTTGCAGATTTATTGTTTTCTCGTCGTGGTTAACGTGCATACCGAGTTTATGAATATACTCTATAAACTCTTGGGGGTTTTTAGATATAAGTTTTTTTAAATTATCTTCAGAACTATTTTGTAAAATAAACTCCTCTTGCGGAGTTCCTTCACATTTTGTCATTGCTTTGGAGATAAGCAGTGTTTCGTTGTAGAGAATTGCATCTTTTACTATATATTTGTAAGAGATAAGGTACTCGCTTGCACTAAGTGCGAGCGAGCTAAAGAGTATGACTACTGAGCAAAGTCTGCGTGAGAAATTAAGATTTCCATCTCTACTTCGCATAAGCCCTCTTTAAAAGTGGTCTCGACGATGTCTGCATTTCTTACCATAGCTTGAACGTAGGTGCGTACAGTTGATCTTTGAACCATCATATTTTTAATGGTATCTTGTCCATCTATACGAACACCTTTGACTTTTTCTGCAATAGCTCTATACGCGTCAGCAATAGCCGCTCTTTTTGCAAGTGCGTAAGCTTGGGCCGGAGATGATGTGTTCATCGGAGCAACACCTTGCCCGATAACAGATATATGTACGCTCTTGTTTTTTCTTAAAACTTCTTCTTTAGCTGTAGCAGTTGCTATCTCTTCTTCTTTCTCGGCTTTAGCAACAGCCAACTCTTCTACAACTCTTTGGCTCTCTTTTTTTGCCTCACACGCTTGAGCTGTCGCTTGGGCAGCATCTAGTTTTGCTTGAGCTATTTCAGCTCTTACCTTGGATAGCTCCGCATTTGTCTGCTCAATTGCCGCAGCATCTACGGTTTGAACTTTGTCTGCTCCAGAGAGTGTCGAAATACTTAAAAGCATTGCAATCAGTATGGAATATTTCATTGTTTGTCCCTTGACATGGTTTTTATACTGCAGTAACAGCAACTATTATTCCAATTCATCCGAACCAAGCAATGTGCCTTCGCCTTCTTCATCATACTCTTCTTCAATAGGCTGTTTTGGACAGCGAGAAACATTTGCCACATCATCGCCTTTTACTATATAGACACCGCTTGTATTTCTGCTCGATTTGGATATGGTCTGCATATCTACTCTTATCATTTTGCCTGCTTTTGTAAGCGCCATCATGTCCATGTTCTCATCAACCATTAGACATCCGACTACATGCTTGCCCGTTTTTGCAGTCATTTTCATAGCAATAACACCAGAACCGCCACGGTTTGTTAAACGGTATTCGCCTGCATCGGTACGTTTTCCGATACCTTTTTCACTAACAATCAGTATCTCTTCCTCATCGTTTGCGATAATATTTGCATCAACAACTTCATCAGAAGCATGTTTAAACTTGATACCTCTAACACCCCTTGTATTTCTACCTTGGTCACGAGTTTTTTCTATGTCAAATTTTATACACTGTGCAAGTTTTGTTACGATAAAGAGATACTTTATGCCTTTGTCAGCAATTTTTGCTGTAATGATAGAGTCATCATCATCAAGGCTAATAGCTCTGACGCCGTTGCTTCTGATATTTGAGAATTCGCTTAGGTTTGTTCTCTTTACAACGCCTTTTTTCGTGAAGAATACAAGAGATTTCTCTTCGCTGAAGTCTGTTGTCGGATTGATAGACTGAATCTGTTCCTCTGCAACTAGATTAAGCAGGTTGACAACCGCCTTACCTTTTGCGGTTCTGCTTCCTTCAGGAATTTTGTATACTTTTAACCAGTGGAGTTGTCCGCGGTCTGTTACAAAAAGAAGAGTGTCATGTGTATTACATGTAAAGAATCTCTCGATAAAGTCATCTTCATAAGTAGTAACGGCTATTTTTCCTTTACCGCCTCTTTTTTGTTTTTCGTACTGTGCCAAAGGAACTCTTTTGATGTAACCTCTGTGAGTAATAGTTACAACCATAGGCTCGTTAGGGATAAGGTCTTCTACATCAATATCGTCATAATCATCTTCAATGTCAGTTCTTCTTGCGTCCGTGTAGGTAGCAAGGATCTCGTCAAACTCCTGATCTATGATTCCGTGAAGAACCTCTTCGCTTTTTAAAATTGAGTCTAAATACTCTATAAGTGCAAGAAGCTCACGAAGTTCATTTTCGATTTTTTCACGCTCTAGACCCGTGAGTCTTCCAAGACGCATATCCACGATGCTCTGCGCTTGAATAGTGCTGAAATCAAACTCTGAAACCAAGTTGTCTCTTGCTTCTTCAATATTTTTGCTTGACTTGATAACCCTGATAATCTCATCTATAATATCAAGAGCTTTTTTGAGACCCTCTAAGATGTGCGCTCTAGCCTTTGCTTTTTCAAGGTCAAAGATAGTACGGCGGATTATGATGGTTTTACGGTGATTTATAAAGTGTTTTAGTATTTCGATAATGCCGAATATTCTTGGTTCTTGATTTAATATAGATAGCATGATAATACCAAAAGTAGTCTGCATACTTGTCTGCTTGAAAAGGTTGTTGAGAACTATTTCACTCATCGCATCTTTTTTAAGCTCTATAACAACACGGATACCGTCGCGGTCTGATTCGTCACGAATCTCTGAAACACCGTCAATCATCTTGTCTTTTACAAGATTTGCTATGCTCTCAATTAGTCGCGCTTTGTTTACCTGATAAGGAAGTTCGTCAATAACGATAACGTCTCTGTTACCTTTTTTCTCAATATGAGTTTTTGCACGAACTTTTATACGCCCGCGACCTGTCTCGTAGGCATCCATAATACCTTTTTTGCCAAATATCGTTCCGCCTGTTGGAAAGTCCGGAGCTTTGATGTGTTCCATAAGTTCATAGAGTTCAATGTCGGGATTTGCCAAAAGAGCTTTTAAACCCATCATGACCTCTTTTGGATTGTGAGGAGGGATATTTGTCGCCATACCAACGGCAATACCCGAAGAGCCGTTAATAAGTAAGTTTGGTACGCGCGTCGGCATAACATCAGGCTCAACGGTAGTCCCGTCATAGTTTTCGATCATATTGACCGTGTTTTTTTCCAAATCTTTTAGAAGTTCACCTGCATATTTTGTCATTCTTGCTTCGGTATAACGCATAGCTGCCGCGCTGTCGCCATCAACTGAACCAAAGTTTCCTTGACCGTCAACCAGCTCCATTCTCATAGAGAAGTGCTGCGCCATACGAACTAAAGCATCATAAACCGCAGTATCTCCGTGCGGGTGGTACTGACCGATAACGTCACCGACGATACGCGCAGATTTTTTAAACTTTGCTCCGTGTGAAAGACTTAGTTTATCCATAGCGTAGAGGATTCTTCTGTGAACCGGTTTAAGTCCGTCACGAACATCAGGAAGCGCACGACCGACGATTACACTCATGGAGTAATCAAGGTAGCTACTCTGAAGAGTCTCTTCAATGTTTATGCTCTGTATATTATCGTTGTTTAACAAGTTGCCCATATATAACACCTAATCTTTATAATATTGAAAAATAAATTCCATAGATAGTACCTTATTGTCGCTTAAGAGTTGCGTAAATAGAGGAAACTTTTTTAGAAGTTTAAAGCAGTGTGCAAATGCGTTGCAAAACGTATAAAGGAACAAGAGATGTTACCGCAAACAACTGCTTTTAAGCAGTTGTTTTACGATATAAATGGTTTTAGGAGAGATAGAAGTTGATGTTTTTTTTCTAATAAAATTAGAATGACATCATAGACATAAATAGAATGTCGCCTCCTGAATATTGAGTTGTAGAAGTATCAGCTCTGTCGCTTGAAGTGTAAGAGTACTCTACGGTAAAACGTACGTTTTGTCTCATGTTATACTCTAAACCAAGAGAGTAGACATTGAAGTCTCTGTCTGCTGTTACATCGTCAGTGACGCCCAATATAGCTGCTTTGACGCCAAATTTTTCTACCGGATTAATCTGCATATCTAAATGGTAACCTGTTTTGTCCTGCGCACTTGTTGTAAGGACAGCATAATCGTCTTTATAAGAAACATAGTCATTCTTAAACACATAACCGCCGGTTACCATAACCGACATATTAGCTATAGCGCTCTCAATCTGAAGGTCGATGCCAGCCGAGTCCCTATCAAGCGCATCTTGATCTAGACCATGTACTTTATCGGCTAAAGATGTTGTGTCATCAGAATCTTGCAGCCTATCTCTGAGTTTTTTTCCAGAATCTCCGCCAATATAGTATCCGCCTAGAGCGATTGTTGAACTGCCTATATCAAACTCATATGCAGCTCTTGCCAAAGCTTTAAAAGAGTCGGTTCCAGTCTCACCACTTGCTGCAAACATAGGAACATATGCGCCTACTGTTGCATAGAAGCCATTTGCTCTATAGTAAACTTGAACACCTGTAGCTTCACCATCCCCGATACCTAAGCTTTGGAAGATGTTTGTTTTTTTACGATTCTCAAACTGGCGAACCGGTCTGTATAGACCCGTAGTATATATCTCCGTTCCCGCAAATGCACCGAGTGCATCAGTCATGTGGTAAGTTGCACCTACTCTTCCGCCCAGAGCTTCTGTAGCAAATGTTATCTTGCCCCCAATTAAACCTTCGGCAAACTCCATAGAGGTACCTACATTGTCAGCTATCTTGCCGCCGAAGATAAAAGCAGATTCATCAAAAATCTCTGTTTTAGTCTCCACGTCGTCACTTTTATCTTCAAGTACACGAGCTTTTATAACAAAAGCCATATTTAGAGTTTCAGGCATTCCTAAACCGCCGTTTGGCTCACTCTTTATCTCTTTACCGCTTGTCATCGTAAAGCCCGACATCTTAAAATCTCTACCGAAAGCATTCAGCTTTGGCATGTTTTGAAAGTGACAAGACATACAATCTGCATCCATTTGCCTAGCAAACGCAGGTGTTGCCTCCGCTGCCGTAGCACACATTAGTGTTAAACCAACCATAGAGATGATTTTTTTTGCCGAAATTCTAGCTTTCATCATGAAAACCCCTTATTATAAATAAATATTATGAATAAATCAAATTTATGCATAAGTAGAAATCATATAACTATAAAATTTAAAGCTAACTTAAATCTGTGTTTTTTGGGAAATTTGTCAAAAAGTGTGAAGTGATTAAAAAATAATCAGTTTTTTGTTGTATTGCAAACTTGGATGGTATATAATTTGGCAGATTAAAAAAAAGGATTGAAAAATGAAGAGGTTTTTGTTTGGTATGTTGTTTCTACCCTCCTTTGTGTTTGCAGAGGATGTGTTAAACAGCGGCGACACAGCGTGGATGTTGGTTGCTACGGCTTTTGTTATGCTTATGACGCCTGCCGGATTAGCGCTCTTTTACGGTGGTTTGACTCGCTCTAAAAATGTGCTCAACACAATAGGCATGAGCTTGGGTGCTTATGCGGTCGGTACTTTGGTTTGGGTTTTAGTCGGTTACTCTATCGCTTTTGGCGAAGGTGATATCATCGGCAGCGGCAAGGCACTTTTGAGCGGCATTACGCCACAGAGCCTCAGCGGAACAATTCCTGAGCTTCTTTTTGTCGCATTTCAGGGAACATTTGCAGCTATTGCGGTTGCAATCGCAAGCGGCTCAATGATTGAGCGCGTAAAGTTCTCTACCTATATAGTATTTGCGGCTTTGTGGATAGCTGTTGTTTACGCGCCTATTACACACTGGGCATGGGGCGGCGGAGAGACACTTAACTTTGGCGAGATGGATTTTGCAGGAGGAACAGTTGTTCACTTAAATGCAGGTGTTGCGGGTCTGGTTGTAGCACTTATTTTGGGAAGAAGAAGAGATTACGGCAAAGCTGCAATCAAACCCTTTTCCCCTGTTTTAGTAGCACTTGGAGCTGCACTCTTATGGTTTGGATGGTTCGGTTTTAATGCAGGCTCACAATTGGCAGCTGATGGTGTAGCGGCATCCGCATTTTTAGTAACAAACGTTGCGGCATCACTTGGTGTAATGGGATGGATAGTTGCTGAATGGATTGTTTACAAAAAGGCTACTATAGTGGGAGGAGCTTCTGGTGCAGTTGCAGGTCTTGTGGCCATTACTCCGGCTTCAGGAAGTGCGGGTGTAGAAGGTGCTATTATCATCGGTTTAGTCGGCGGTATTTTGGGATTCCTTGCTGTTTCAAAACTCAAAAACATGTTCAGAGTGGATGATGCACTCGATGCTTTTTGGATACACGGTTTAGTCGGTATCTGGGGTTCAATAGCTACGGCACTTTTTCTAGCTCCATATGCGATGCCAGAGGCTTACAGTATGGCTTCTCAGTTGCTGAGCCAATTTAAAGCTATTGCTCTAACTATCGTATATAGTGCTGTTGCGACTGCAGCTGTCTACTTTGTAGCTTCCATGATTACAGGCGGAGGACGAGTCGATGATGAGAGTGAAAACAGAGGACTTGATGAGACTGTACATGGAGAAAAAGCAATAAATCTATAGTGTTGCTTAAAAGCATAAAAATGGTTACAATTTTAAACTTAATTTGGAGATATTATTATGAAAAAAATAGAAGCGGTTATAAAGCCTTTTAAACTAGAAGATGTAAAAGATGCATTGGCTGAGATAGGGATTACCGGTATGACGGTAAGCGAAGTAAAGGGTTATGGACGTCAAAAAGGGCATAGCGAACTTTACCGCGGCGCAGAGTATGTAGTTGATTTCTTGCCGAAGATAAAGATGGAGATGGTTGTTGATGATGATAGTGTAGAGCAGGTAACAAGCACAATCGTAGAGGCTGCTAGAACAGGTAAAATCGGTGATGGCAAGATATTTATTACAGATATTGAAAAGATTATCCGTATTCGTACGGGAGAGACCGACGGTGAAGCTATATAAAAAGGAGGTAATTCCTTTTGGCTACGCTTGCCACTAAGACACTACTGATTAAAAATTAATCAACTAAAGTATATTTAATATCTTTGATAAAGTTATAATCTCCTTTAATTTTTTAAAGGATTTTATATGCTAGAGACAGATCTTAAATATATCCTCGATACTTTCTTTACACTCTTTACAATGACACTTATCATCTTTATGGTTCCTGGTTTTGCGATGCTTGAAGCGGGTTTGGTTCGAACCAAAAACGTCTCGGCGGTTCTTACGATAAACGTGATGATATATGCGGTTGCATCTTTGGCGTTTTTGCTTGTCGGGTATAAACTTGCTTTTGGCAGTTGGGATAGTGTCTCTAGCAGTATCTGGGCTGTTTTTATGTTTCAGATGGCATTTGTAGGTAAAACGGTAAACATCATGAGTGGCGGGGTTAGTGAGCGTGTGCGCATAATTCCTTTGGCTATTTTTACCGTTGTTATGGGAGCCGTTATCTATCCGCTTGTCGTAAATATTAGCTGGGGAGCGGATATGATTGCGGGAACTCTGCTAGACATTGAGATGCATGATTTAGCAGGTTCTAGTGTAATTCACTCAACAGGCGGATGGGCTCTTTTGGCGGCAATTCTTATCATTGGTGCGAGACGTGGGCGTTATGTCGGCGGTAAAATCAGAGTAATCCCGGCTTCAAATATTCCGCTTGTTGTTTTAGGAGCGCTTCTTCTTTGGATAGGGTGGTTTGGGTTTAACGGCGGAAGCGTAGGCTCAATCTCAAGTGTTGAAAATGCAAACCTTGTTGCAAAAACCATTATGAATACAAACACGGCAGGACTCAGCGGCGCTATTATTGCCGCAATACTGATGCATATCAGGTATAAACTTCTTGATATTACGATGATACTAAACGGAGCTTTAGGCGGCTTGGTTGCTGTAACGGCGGGACCTGATTTGTATGATATCTACACGCCGATTTTGGTGGGTGCAATCGGCGGTGCTTTGGTTGTTTTCGCAGTTCCGATTTTTGACAAACTTCGTCTTGATGACCCTGTTGGAGCGCTCTCTGTGCATTTGGTAAACGGAATATGGGGAACTTTGGCTGTAGGAATTTTTGTCCAAGATGTCTCTTTTGTATCGCAGTTAAAAGGGGTCGTTGTTATAGGAGTTTTTGCTTTTAGCGTCTCCTATGCTGTTTTATTTCTCATCAATAAGTTTTCAAAGTTTAGAGCAAGCGATGAGGCGCAACTTATCGGGATGGATATTAACGAGTGCGGGGTCGAGTCTTATCCGGAATTTAAAAGTTCAATCTGATGTTACGCACTAAAACGAACTCGTCCGTTTTAGTGGCAGGGACAAGATGTCCCTTGCAACCCCCTTGTCATGGAGTATGCCATTGGTTAGCATACCTAGAAGCTACGAAAAAAAAGTTTTTCGAGATTTATAGAGTATTTTACGAATTTTTTTGCAAAAGTGCGTAAGGTTAGCTTTAGTATGAAACGCATTTAACAAAGTAGTAACAATCTTTTTGTTACTATCTCTTTTATGATTAGACACTCCAGCTCCTTTTTTATCTCTATTGTTGTTCATCTGGCTCTCTTGTTTGGTGCATATTTTGCATGGAGCAGTTACGCAGAGACCAAAGAGGAGTGTCTGGAAGAGTCTTTGTGCCTACAGCTACGCAATGTTAAGAACGAACAAGAGAAGGTAGAGCCAAAAAAAGAGCAGAAGAAAATCGAGCAGCCAAAAAAAGAGATAGAGAAGAAGATAGAGAAGAAGATAGAGAAGAAGATAGAGAAGAAGATAGAGAAGAAGATAGAGAAGAAGGCAGAGCAACCTCCCGAGCCAAAAACCCCAAAAAAAGAGGTTGCAGTAGAAAAATCTTTGCCAAAAGTGCAAGAGATACAAAAGAACGAAGAAGTTAAAGAAGAGATAATCGAAGAAAAAAGTATAATAACAGAGAAAGAAGAGATAGAGCGGATTGTTGCAACCGCTCAAAAAAAGATGCCAAAAGAGCAAAAAGAGCAAAAAGCAGAGCCCAAACAGATTAAGCAAGTAGATGAGACGCAGGAGTATCTTAGAGTAAATACGCAAATGATAAGCGCACTTATAAGAGAGAATCTCTACTACCCTATGGCGGCAAGAAAGAGAAATATTACGGGCAGAGTTAGCGTAAAATTTACTTTGTGTCAGGATGGAAAAGTGAGCGATATTAAAATAATAGACTCAAGCAGTGATATTTTAAGCCGCGCGGCACTAAAAACCATAGAAGAACTCTCGGGAAAATTTCCAAAACCCAGAACCAATATAACTCTTACACTACCGATAGACTATAGTTTGAACTAATAATTTTAATGAAGTATTTTTTAATACTATAAACGTTAAAGTGACAAATTATAGTATTTTTACACGGCGCCAAAGCTAAGCTTGCAAAAAGGGGTCTGTTATGTCGTTAAAAAAAGTTTTAATCGCTATTTTTACCGCTCTTATTGTAGCAATACTCCTCTACAGCTATCTTACTCTGAACAAAGATTTTCTTATTATATATGCTACGATAGTCACGCTAATCGCCTTTACATCCGTATACTTCTTAATAAAGAGCTCTTCTAAAAACACCGAAAATGCAGAGTCCATAAAGATAGACAACGGTGAAACTAGAGAGTTTAAAATATCGCAAAAAGAGTGTAAGAGCTTGATTGAAAACTCACAAATCGGTATTTTTACTACAACAATTGAAGGAGAGGTGCTTTATGCAAACGACTCACTAATGAAAATAATGGGCTACGAATCACTCGATGAGCTTAGAGGTAAAAATATTATCAACGCATATAAAGATCCAGCGCAAAGGGCTTGTTTTCTCTCTGAGCTTAGAGAGCATGGCAGGGTTGATAATATTGAGATGAATTTTTTAACAAAAAATAGAGAAGAAAAAGTTATACAAATCAGCGCGCATATTGAGGGAAATATTATCTCAGGGATCTGCACCGACATAACAGAGAGAGTAGAGATGGAAAAAAATCTTGAAAAACTTGCGACGACTGATAAGCTTACATGCATATACAACCGCCATAAATTTGATGAGATATTTAAAACTGAAGTAGAGCGTGCCTCAAGGTATAAAACTCCATTGACGCTAATAATGTTTGACATTGACCACTTTAAATATGTCAATGACAACCATGGTCACGGTACAGGTGATGAGGTTTTACAAGGCGTTGTAAATATCGTAAAGAAAAACATAAGGGATGCAGATATTTTTGCAAGATGGGGAGGGGAGGAGTTTGTTATTTTGTCTCCTCAAACTGACAGCAAGAGCGCAACTGCTTTGACTGAGAAGTTAAGAAAAACGATAGAGAGTTATTCGTTTGTCAAAGACCTTACTATTACATGCAGCTTCGGCATTGCTTTTTATGAAGACAAAGATAGCACAGAGACTCTTATTAAGCGTGCAGATGCAGCTTTGTATAGAGCAAAAAATCAAGGAAGAAACAGGGTCGAGGTGTAAAATTTCTTTATGACCTAACCTGATTTCTGCCGCCTCTTTTTGCCTCATAGAGCTTATCATCCGCTCTTTTTATACTCTCTTCAATTTTATCACTCTGCTCATGAAGTGCAACTCCAAAACTGCAGGTTATGGTAGGCAGGTCGTCAAACTTGTGGTTTTGTATAACAAATCTTAAGTGTTCTGCCTGTCTTATAACATCTTCTACGGTTTTGGCATACATAACCACAATAAACTCCTCTCCGCCCCATCTAATGAGCTTGTCCTCTTTTCTTATATAGCGCTCCACTAGCTTGACAAGCGTTTTTAAAACTTCATCGCCGGCATTGTGCCCGTAGTTGTCATTGACATCTTTGAAGTGGTCAATATCAAAGAGGATGATTCCGGTTTTGCCGTTTTGATTCTCGTTGTTATTGATAATACTCTGTATTGAGGAGTCAAAAAATGCTCTGTTGTAAGCGTCTGTAAGCGGGTCTTTAATCGCTTTTTGCTTCAGCTGCAGCTTCTCAAACATGGTGTCGCTTATGTCGCTGAAGTTTATTATATATGTTTGCGGATCGTAGTTATTTATGGAGACCGAAAAAGCATGAGGCTTTTTATTTTTACTTAGCATAGATACGATTTTCTCTCTGCCTTGGAGATTTAGCAGACTTCTTATCCAGTGCTCCTCTTTTGGAAGCATTTTGCCCGCATGAAAGAATGTGTCGTCTTTTACAAAGAGATTGCTTATGCAGTGGTACTCTTTTGTAAAATCTTCTAAATCTTCATATCCGAAAAAATCGAAAAATTTCTGATTGGCAAAGAGTATTTTTCTAGAGTCAGTCAAAAGAACGATACTATCTTGAATATCTATAAATTTGCGAAGTTTATCCAAGTTGTTTTTTTGATCTGTGATATCCGTAATAACTCCCTCAATGCTCTCCACACCATTTTCGTCCATGCTAATCTTGGCACTCTCTTTAACCCACACGGTATCTCCGAGCGAGTTTACAATCCTGTACTCCATGGAGTACTCTTTGTCGTTGTTTAGCGCCTCTTTGATTCTTGCCTCTACGGCTTCTCTATCTTGGGGGTGAATTATATCTCTGTAGTTTCTTACTCTGTTTAAGATAAATCCTTGAGCTTTATAGCCGGTAATTTTATGTACGGCACTGTTTATAAACAACATGGTCATGTCGCTATCAGTTTTAGACCTAAAGATGATGTCAGGAATATGATTGACTATGGATTCAAGCTCATTTTGCATAGATGAGATCTTTTTTTCATACTCAATGATATTCGTTATATCATGAACGGTTCCAACCGAGTGGATATGTCTGCCTTTTTCGTCATATGAGTGATGTGCATACTCATTTAAGTAGGCTATGGATCTGTCCTCTTTTATGATTCTGTGTTGAAGTTGATAGACGCTTTTTGTATCTATTGACTCTCTCCAAGTGTTGTCTAGCCTCTCTTTGTCATCCGGGTGAACATAGTTTAGAAAAATCTCATAAGTAGGTTCAAAAGATTGAGGTTGCGTATTCAAAATATTATATATTTCATCGCTCCATGTTAGCTTGTTTGTTTTTGCATCAAGCTCCCATGAGCCAAGCTTTGCAATGTGCTGTATCTCATTTAGTGTTTTGTTGCTTTTTTCAAAGCTCTTCTGTTTCTTTCGGACTTTATAGTAAAAATATGTAAGCAGAGCAAGAAAAAAAACAATAATAGTGTCGATTACTCTATCTTTTTTAAACATATACTTAAGAGATGGATTTGAGCGGTTGACGACTATATAAGCAACATGTTGATTTGAGTATTTATTAAAAATAGGTATAAAAGTGGTTATATAAAATTTATCATCTAGACAGGTAAAAAAGTTAAAAGCATCGCCGCTTAAAATTTTCTCGCTTAAGTCGGGATGTTTGCCGATTAAATCTTCTATAAGCTTGTTTCCTTCTCCTGAAATGCTCTTCTCATAAAAATAGTTGCTGTTGATTTTGCTTTGTAAATAGTTGCTTTTTTCATTGTCAAAAACTTTTTTCTCGACAATATCTTTTTTGATTATAAACTCAACATCGGCAATAGCCTCATCCCTTAGATGCTTTACTATTTCATACATAGAGACCGAAATCTCTACGCTTCCATAGTGTTCTTCTTCATGGATGATGGGGTAGATGAATCTATAGCCGTTAAAAATTCTTCCCTCTTCAAAGCCTGACACTGGTTCTTTGTATTTGTTCACATAAGCAACCGTGTCTCTTACTCCTTCTAGGCTATCTCCATACTTATCCACTCTGTGAAATCTCAAAAAACTCTCGTTATTTGGCAGATGAAAGTGAAGCTGCTTTATTTTAAAGAGCTGCATGGAGTTATAACTGTCTATTAAAAGAGAGTAGAGTTCCCCCCGTGCGCTGTTTTTCTCTGCAATATCTGTGCTGTTTGCTTTTTTCATCAAAGCATGAACTTCCGGCACGTTTATTTTAGTAGCGAAATATATCTCAGAGTGAGTTTTATAGGCTTTTGTAATCGTGTTGTAGGTTATGCTAAGCATCTCTTTTTCTTGCTTTAAAACCTCTTTTTCATGGTTTTTTATTTGATAGTAGGAGACAAAAAGAGTCGCCGCACTAATAGAGATAAAAAAAAGAAGATACTTTATAATTTCCTTGTTCATTAAAGCCTATTTTTGTAGAGAAATTTATGGCGCAATTATAGCGTTAATTTTTGAGGGCATAATAAAGACAATTTATTAATTAGTTTAAAAAAAGGAGTTTATAGAAAAAAGTTGGTGACCCCGAGGAGAATTGAACTCCTGTAACATGGATGAAAACCATGGATCCTTACCGCTAGACGACGGGGCCAAATTTTATTTTTCTCTGCGTCAAATCTAATTTTTCATTCGTCATGTACCATTTGTACACTTCCTCATTAAAAAAATCAAATTTTCCTTGACAAAAGAAAAAATTAATATCTATATATGGTGTCCTGTGATGGATTCGAACCATCGGCCACATCATTAAAAGTGACGTGCTCTACCAGCTGAGCTAACAGGACTTGTTTTATGCCTCAAACCTATTGTTTGTGGACGCGAATTATAGACAAATAGGAACTGCTTGTCAAGAAAAAAGAGTATAAATTTGAAAATTTTTAGTTAAAATACATTTAATGAATTACTTTAGTTTTGAATATGCCTATCTTATCCTACTATTGCTTCCCATTTTATACTGTATGTATAAGTGCAGGGAGCAGATGAAGTCTAGATTTTTCGTCCATCTGCACTTTTTATCTGCAAAAAAGAGTTTCATAAAACTTGAGAGGCTTTTAAAAATCATTATCTTTATCTTGCTCTGCGCTGCGCTCGCTTCACCTATAGTCGTAGATAAATTTAACCCCCTAAACAGGCACGGAAAAGATATCGTCCTCTCAATCGACGGGAGCGGTTCTATGGGCTCATCGGGGTTTGATATGGAAGATGAGATTAGCAAAGGAGAGAGACTTAGCCGTTTTGAGATTGCAAAACTTATTACTGCTGATTTTATATACAAACGTGAGAGCGACAACATAGGAGTAGTGCTCTTTGGCGATTTCGCTTTTATCGCCTCTCCCATAACTTACGAAAAAGAGATAGTTGTTGATATGCTTAACTACCTGACACACGGCATGGCAGGACAAAATACGGCAATAGGAGAGGGCATAGCTCTAGGAGTGCGAGCGTTTAAACACTCAAAAGCAAAAAGCAAAATCATCATACTTTTTACGGACGGTGAGCACAACAGCGGAGATATCTCACCAAAAGATGCCATAGAGCTGGCAAAAGAGCGTGGTATTAAGATATATACAGTCGGCATGGGCAACAGAGGCGAGGCAGATGAGGCGCTTTTGCAAAAGATTGCCCATGAGAGCGGCGGCGAGTTTTTTTATGCAGAATCGGCAGGGGAGTTAAAAAAGATCTGCAAGAAGATTAATGAACTCGAATCCTCAAAGATAAAGAGCAGGGAGTATCTCTTGAAAGATTACTACTACTGGACGGCTCTGCTTCTAGCGCTGGCTATTTTGCTCTTTTTACTCTATAGAGAGGCAAAAAAATGACCCTGTTGTATCCGCAATATTTCTGGCTTTTACTGCTGCTTCTGCCACTTTTTATAAAGAGGGATATAAGAGAGTTTAGAGTGAGCGTGTACGGCTACATGCTAACTTTTCTTTTTATCGTTGCGGCGCTCTCAAGACCCGTCATAGAACAAGAGCCTATTGAGTCAAAACAGATGCTTAGCGACGTTATCATAGGAGTTGACCTCTCTTTCTCCATGCAGGGAAGCGATTTGGAGCCGACAAGGCTTGGCTTTGCAAAAGAGATGTTAAAAAAACTGGTTGAAGTTGAACAAAAGAGCAGGTTCAGCGTTCTTGGATTTACTACAAATGCGATTGTCCTCTCTCCGCTAACCGAAGATAGGGAGCTTTTGCTTCACCTTTTTGGCGCACTTGATGAGAAGTTTATCATTACGCAGGGAAGCTCTATCATGTCGGCTCTTAAACTCTCAAGAAAGATGTCCGCTTCAAAAAAAGCTACGGTTGTGCTCTTTAGCGACGGCGGAGATGAGCTTGGTTACGAGGCGGAGGCGCATTTTGCCAAAGAGAACTCTTTGGTTGTAAATATTTTTATGACAGCCTCCGCAACGGGTTCAACTCTAAGGCAAGAAAACGGAGAACTTTTAAAAGATGAGCTGGGCGATATTGTCGTAAGCCGCCAAAACAGTGCATCTAAAGAGATTTGCGATGCTACGGGCGGAGTCTATACCAAAGATTTTGACGAGCTTCTTGATGCACTTGATGCGCAAAAGAGCAAAGATAAAGAGAGTAAAACGACCATCATGAGAAATTTGGAGCTTTTTCAGTACTTTATAGCCTTGGCGATTATCACCTTTTTGGTAAGCGTGACGACTCTAAAGAGATATGTAGTTATGTTTTTGCTTCTCTTTGGTGTGCATCTGAGTGCAAGCCAAAACATGGAGTTTTTCAATAAAGCGACACAGTTTTACAGAAGCGGCGAGTATGAAAAAGCGCTGCAAAATTTTGAGATGCTAAGGTCAGCCGATGCAGAGACTAAATCCATAATCTACTACAATATAGGAAACTCTTTTGTAAGACTTCAGCAGTTTAAAAAGGCAAGAGAGGCGTATATAAAATCTTTAACGCTCATCTACTCCAAAGAGGCGGATGAAAATCTGGAGTTTATCCGCGGGGTTGGAGAGAAAAAAGAGATGAGTACAGGGCAACAGCAGAGCAAAGAGAAGTCGGCACTTGCAAAAAAAGAGCAGAGCAAAAAGCAAAAAGAGGGCGGCGGTTCAAACATGCAAGTGAGTGCGGCTGCAAGCAGCGGGTCGGACGATAAGGGTAAGAAAGCAAAAGCCCAAAGCCGGATAAATTTAGACGGCGGCAAAGCAAAACTCAGCTCAAGGCAGTATGAGCTTATAAACAAGAGGAGGGTAGATGAAAAAAAGCCTTGGTAGAGTATTTTTAATAGTTTTTATATTTTTGCAAGCAGGACTTTTTGCTTCGACATATACATGGAGTGCCTACGCAAACAAAACTACTGCGTATCTTCATGAAGCTATCCATCTTAAATATGTTTGCAGTTTCAGCGATGCTTCGGAACTATATACCATTGAGTTTAATCCCTCAGGAGAGTATGAGAAATTCACTCTTAAAAACCTAAGAAGCAGTGAGCAGATAGTTGATGGCAAGAGGGTAAACAGTTATGAGTTTGTAGCGTTTGCAAAAGAAGCGCTCGAGATAGAGTTTGCGTTTGAAGCCATCATGAAAAAGACCACAAAAGAGTCGATTGAAGATACCGTCATTGGAAGAGACAATGTCAAAAAAGAGGACTTTAAAAAAGAGCCTTTTAAGCAGAAGGTTTTAAGAGTTAATGTCAAAGAGACAAACACTCCGCTTGTCGGAGATTTTGCCATTGAAACAAAAAAAAATGAGCCAAAAGTAAAGGCGTATGAGCCGTACCGCATGCAGGTGTCAATCAAGGGAGTGGGAAATTTTGAAGCACTAAAACCTATAGCCTTTAATATCGAGGGCGTAAGAGTTTTTGCAGAAGAGATTGCTCGGGATTATAAACTTAGCGAAGATGGTTTACATGGAGAGTGGATACAGAAATTTGCGTTTGTCTCAGAGAAAGATTTTAGGGTTCCAAGGGTTGAGATAGAGTATTTCAGTCTTAGGGAGCAAAAATTGAAAAAGTTTGTCATAAATGCTCTAGATGTGAGCGTTGAAGCAGGCTTTAGCAAAGAGGAGCTTCTTGATGAGGAGCCAAAGAAAAGTTTTGAGTTTGACTATAGTTACCTCTACTATCTTTTAGCATTTGTAGCAGGATTTTTAGTTGCAAAAATAAAGGTAAAAAAAAGAGTTGCCAAGAAAAGCAGCGATGAAGAGTTTAGACAAAAGGTGCAAGAGGCAAAATCACTTGATGAGCTGATGATTTTGCTGGTTTTAAAAGATGCAAAGAGGTATGAGAAGATTATCTCTGATATTGAGACAAAAAAAGTAGCTTCGCTTAAAAATGCAAAGAGGTTAATAGTAGATTAAATCTTTTTTAACTAGAATGATTTAAAATATATACATACAGTGGAGTGGAAGTGAGATATTTTTTAATAATTGCTACATTTTTTTTGGCTTTAGCTCTTGCGGATAAGAGCGTAGTTAAGAGTATTACGATAAACCAGATGCTCTACCCCGATAAAACGTTTTTACAAGTCAAAGAGATAGCTTTAGATGAGGTAAAAAAGGCGGCTGCAAAAGAGATATACGGCGAAGTTCTAATCTCTGAGACGGTAATGTTAGGCGGTAAAGTCTTAGATGATGTGGTACGCGAACAAGCGGGCGGCTTGGTGCGTATAAAGGGAGAGCCCAAGTTTAGAAACGGCGAGAATTTCGGGGACATTGTAGTAACCGTTGAGGCGTATGCAACGGATGAAGATCTAAAAAACAGAGCCAATCAGAGCAGTAGCAAAGAGTTTGACATTGACACGGCAGATGAGAGAATATCTCAGATAAGGCGCGGTTTTTACGGTGTGTGGAGCGGATTTATTATGAAGAGTGGCGGAAGCAGCAGCGATGTTCTTATAAAGATAACAGACTCGGGAGAAGCTACCATAAGATATATTGCTTCAAACTGCGGCGGGGAGCTCATTATCCAAAGGAAGAGTCCGACAAAAGTAAGATTCCAGCAGAAACTAAACTACGGAGACGACAGGTGCGCAGATAGGCTTTTTGTCGAGCTCAAGAAGATAAACGATACACAATCTCTATATATGCTCCTTGATGAAGATGATAGGGAAGTAGCCAAAGGCACGCTCTATAGAGAGGAGTAGATGATAAGACTTATATATAAAATATTTTTGTTATTTTTACTCTACGCACTAAGCGGATGTACGCCGGAACCAAAACCAAAAGAGCACGAAGAGCTCCCGTCATGGGTAAGCGAACACTCTTTAACGCAAGCGGTAGGCTCAAGCGAGGCCAACTTTCAAGGGATTTATACCCAAAGAGCAGCTGCCCTAAATGAGGCAAAGAGCTCTTTGGCGCATAATATACGCTCATACATAGCATCTTCACTTCAAAGCCACTCAAAAGTGGGCAACAGTGAGATCTCAAACAAGTACAAAGACAAAATAGTCGCTCTCTCAGAGCTCTTTTTAAGCGACGCTCATCAGGTCGATGCATTTTTTGACTCGCAGAGGAGGCTCTACATCTTGGTAGAGAGCCTACAAGAGAGTATTGACAGAGTAGTTGGTTTGGATGTGCAAAAAAAGAGAACTTCTCTGCCTCTTTTGAGAACACGCCCTTTTGAAAAAGAGGAGCTGATAGAGAGCAGATGCTACCAAAAAGAGCTTTTAGAGAGCATCAATACAAAAAGTGAACTTTTTCAGAACAAACCTGTCTGGTTTTTTAGACCAAATCAGAGTGGAGTCTTAGGCTCTGTGGGAATTGCCGAAAAAGAGGAAGGCAGAACGCTTGAAGAGCAGAAAAAAGTGGCACTTTCTCTTGCAAAATCAGCTCTGATAAAAGAGAAAAAGATGCAGATGAAGTCCAGACATGAGCTCTTGAAGATAGTCAATGATGAGCTAAATGCAGAGATATTTGACTCCTCGGCGGTTATAAGAAGTGCGGACAAATCGACTCCCGTAGAGGTAAAAGATATCTGGCTAGACCCGCAGAGCTGTGAGCTCTATGTCTGGATTGTTGAGAGTGATGAGGTATAAAAGCAGCATGGTAAAACTCTTTAGAATTGCACTCTTACTCTTTGTGCCTCTTTTTTTTAGTGGATGTATGGCAAATTTGGCAAATTCTGTAGGAGTAGATATCGGCAGCTCTACGCAGAGTTACGCAAAGTTTGTTGCGGGTGAATATAAAGCCTCCGCTCAAATAGCAATGAAAGAGAAGAGTAAAACGGCAAAACTCGATGACGCGAATCTTCTTCCAACACTCCAAGCCGCAAACAGTTATCTTTTTGCCAAGGAGTACAGAAGCAGTATAGAGCTTTTGGATGAGGCTGAGGCTATTATAAAGTTTCATCATCAAAAGACGATATCCGGCAGTGCGAGTGACTATTTAACAGGGGTAATGTTAAACGACGCGGCAAGAGATTACCAAGCATCCATTTCGGAAGCCATCATGGTAAATACATATAAAGCCCTTGATTATATGGCGCTTGGAGAGTTTGAAAAAGTACGCGTCGAGCTTAACCGCGCAGTCGATAGAGTGCGTCGTGCAAAAGAGACCTATGCGGAGCTTATTGGAAAACAAAAAGAGGCGATAGCTCAAAAAAAGAGAGAGCAGGGATCAGGAGCTATTGATAATACGCTTAACAATCAACAGGTAAAGGGTATCATCTCCCAAAACTACTCCTCTCTTGGGCAATATGCGGCATATCCTGAGTTCGTGAACCCTTTTACCCTCTATCTGGCAGGTCTCTTTTTTGCAATAGAGGGCGATTATGCAAAAGCATCGTCACTGCTTAAAGAGGTTTACGCAATGGTGCCGCAGAACAAAACTGTAGAGTCTGATTTTGAGATGGTCGAGTACGCTCTTGAGGGCAGAGCTGTAGAAGATAGATATGTCTGGGTTATCTATGAAAACGGTTTGGGAGCCGCAAAGAGTGAGTTTAAAATAAACGTTCCTATCTTTTTGGCGTCAAACAAAGTTATCTACACGGGCATAGCGCTGCCTAGAATGAAGAGGGGGATGGGCGCAAGTGAGGCTATTAGTGTCATCTCAGATGGGAAAACTCTCTCAAAAACCTCAGTGGTTGGCGATATGGAGAGTGTAGTACTTACGGAGTTTAACTACTCATATAACGACATTTTAACTCGCGCAATATTCTCCGCAGCACTTAAAACCTATGCACAGTATGAGGCAACGAGGGATAACCCTTACATGGGGCTTGCTGCGGCGGCATTTCAACTCTTAACAACTCACGCCGATACCAGAAGTTGGAATACTTTGCCAAAAGATTTTCAGGTAACAAGAGTTAAAATACCCGCTAACAATAAACTTTTGCTAAAAACTGGAGTGCACAATATAGAGGTAGAGCTCTCAAAGAGTGCAAAACACGCTATAGTTTATGTTAAAATACCTGCAGCTACTTCAAAACCGAGTGTAACAGTTATGGAGTTTTAAGGAGTTTAAATGAGATTAATCGGATATATCGCTTTTTTAGTTTTACTCTTTGGCGGTTGTGCCAAAGAGCCACAGATGAGCGACCAAATAGTCAAAGTTATAAGCAGTTGCGGCAACAGCGATATAGCGGTAACGGATATTAAAGGGCGTAAAAAGTCTGATGGCTTTATGCAGGCGCAAGTTATCGGAGAGAATAGGTCTGATAATTATCAACTTCTTGAGTATCAGATCATCTGGTTTGATAAAGAGGGCTTTAAGATAGAGAGTATACTCTCAAAGTACAATACGGTTCCTGCCTATGCAAATCAACCGTTTCAAATCAATGCGATATCGCCAAATACTAAGGCGACTACATTTCGCTTATATATAAAATCACAAAAGGAAGTAATATGCGACGAACAATACAATGGACACTGATTTTAGCGGCTCTTGGAGTTCTATTTAGCGGCTGTGAGACAAAAACTACAAACATAGATATAGACAATGACAAAGGTGATGCGGTTATGGGTCTTGACTATAGAGACTTTCAGGGTGCAGCACAAGATATGATAGAGTCACTGCTGGCATCGGGCGCAGTAGATAAAAAGAACGGTGAGCGCTATGTTCTCGTGGTTTCAAGAATCGTAAACGACACGATGCAACATATAGATACGGATCAACTGGTTAAAAAGATTCGCGTAGGGCTTTTACAAAGCGGCAAAGTGGTTGTAACGACCGCGGTCGGACTTAAGGGCGCGGAAGATGAGATGTCCATGCACGCAAGAGAGACGCTAAGAGGCAACACGGAGTTTGACCAAAAGAGCGTTGCAGGCAAAGGGAGCATGATTGCACCCGACTTGAGCTTATCGGGTAAGATTCTTCAAAGAAGCATCAAGGTTGATAGTAAAACCCAAAGAGTCGAGTACTATTTTCAGATGTCTTTGACTGAAATAAAGACGGGTCTGGCATATTGGGAAGATGAGCGTATAGTTGCAAAAAGAGGGAGCAATAAAGCTGTTTCATGGTAATTTAGTTTTTTTTACCGTGAGTTAACGCCGTTTTGCTATGCTTTGAGCCAAGAAAAGAGTAATTTTTACAACAAGGTTTATAATTAAATGATTTCTAAGATAGAGTTGATTAAAAAAGAGGTTTCTAAGGTAGTTGTCGGGCAGGAGAAGATGATCGATTCTCTTCTTATTGCTCTTTTGTGTGAAGGGCATATCCTCATAGAGGGTGTTCCCGGACTTGCTAAAACCACAACGGTAAATGCGCTTGCAAAAACTCTCGGGCTTAATTTTAAGCGTGCACAGTTTACGCCCGACCTTCTTCCCTCAGACATACTCGGTGCAGAGATATATGACCCCCAAAACAACAGCTTTAAGATAAAAAAAGGTCCGATATTTACAAACCTTCTTTTGGCGGATGAGATAAACCGCTCTCCTGCAAAAGTTCAGTCTGCTCTGCTTGAAGTTATGCAGGAGAAGCAGGTAACGCTTGGAGATACAACATTCAAGTTAGAGCCTCCGTTTTTTGTTATGGCTACACAAAACCCAGTTGAACAGGAAGGTGTCTATCAACTCCCAGAAGCGCAGCTTGATAGATTTATGCTAAAACTCATTGTGGATTACAACACAAAAGAGGAGGAGCTTGAGATTGCAAGACGCATCTCAAGCGGCAATTTTGAGGCGATAGAGAGTGTGATAACGCATGAAGACTTGGATGAGCTAAAAACGGCTGTAAAAAACGTACATGTAGACGAGCAGGTTGAAGAGTATATGATTGAGTTGGTCAATGCGACAAGAAACCCTCATGAGTACGGACTTGATGAGATAAAAGACTTCATCCAGTTCGGTGCATCGCCGCGTGTAAGCATAGATATGTTCAAAGCAGTAAAGGCTATGGCATTTATGAGAGGCAAAGATTTTGTTACACCCGTTGATGTTGCTTACATCGCAAAAGAGCTTATGCGCCACCGCATTGTTTTAACATACGAGGCTGAGGCTGAGGGAGTTACAACCGATGAGATTATAGAAAAAGTGCTCCAAGCCGTAGCAATACCGTAGATTTGATATAAACTATGAGTAAACTGCAAAAGATATTGGTTCGCGCAAGACGTCAGGTTTTTAGCGAAATGGTCGGAAACAACCCATCCATTTTTCAGGGTGAGGGGTATGACTTTATTGAGTTAAGAGAGTACATGCCTGGCGATGACATCCGCCATATCGACTGGAATATTACCGCCAAGATGCAAAAACCATTTATCAAGATATTTCGCGAAGAGAGAGAGCTTAGTGTAGTAGTGGTATCTGTATTAAACGGAAGCGTGCATTTTGGCTCCAAGAGATTTAAGCAAGAAGCCATCGCCGAAATTGCCGCTCTTCTAGGGTTTTCAACGCTTAAAAACGGTGACTTGCTAAGTTCTTATATCTTTACGGATGAGATGGTTTCGCACGCAAAACCGAGTAAGAAACTGCATCAAATCCAAAAAAATGTCCAAGACATCTTAGAGTTTGACGCCATAAACAAAAAGGTTGATTTCAAAGTAATCGCCGATACGCTCTTTAAAAGGCTTAAGAGAAAATCTCTCATCCTGATTATCGGCGACTACTTTGAGATACCGGACTTTAGACTTCTGGCAAGAAAACATGAGGTGCTCTGTGTTATAGTGAGAGACCATCTTGAAGAGCATCCGCCGGAGATGGGTTTTGCATCGCTCATCGACCCTGAGAGCGGAGCGGTTTTAGAGGGCGATTTTAACGCTTCAAGCGTGAGAGCATACAGCCAAAAGGTCGCGGCACATGACCACAGACTCTTTGAGAGGCTAAGACGTGACGGCATACGATTTACAAAAGTATATACCGACTCTATTGCAGGCGTGAAGCTTCGCAGACTTTTTGAGGGCAGATAATGGCACAAGAGCAAAGTTACGATATCCCGCTTCATGATATAAAACCTATTGTTGAGGTACAGGAGTATTCGCTCTACTATTTTTTAGGAGTTGTCTTTATAGTGCTTCTTTTGGTTGCGGCACTCGGCTATCTCATCTATAAGTATTTTAAAAAACGAAATGCCTTTAATCTGCGAAAAGAGCACTTCAAGCTTCTAAATTCGCTTGATTTAAAAAAGACTAAAGAGAGCGCATACCTCATTACCTCTTTGGGCGCTACGTTTAAAGATGACAGTCCAAGACATCAAGAGATGTATGAAAACCTCACAAACCGTCTTGAAGAGTATAAGTACAAAAAAGAGGTGAATGAGTTTAGCCAAGAGACTTTGGGCTACATAGAGCTTTACAAGGAGATGATCGATGTTTGATGGAATCTATTTTGAATTTCCACAAATTGCACTCCTTATCATCTTTTTTATTTTGTGCGCTTTTCTTTGCAAGATGAAGCTTCCATCCATCTATTTTCCACATACTCACGACTTTTTAAACCGTAGTGTCTCGGCATCAAAAACACTACTCTTTTTAAAGTGGTTCGGAGTCGTTATGATGATACTCTCTCTTATGTCGCCCGTAAAAGATGAGCCTTATGAACTTGAACCAAAAGAGGGATATGAAATAGCTCTGATTCTGGATGCTTCGGAGTCTATGCAGGCGGAGGGGTTTGATGCCAAAAACCCATATTTTACAAGGTTTGACGCTGTAAAAGAGATTGTCGGCGAATTTATAAAAGAGAGGCAAAACGACAATATAGGTCTGGTCGTATTTGGCGCATACTCTTTTATTGCGTCGCCTCCGACTTATGATGCGGATATTTTAAACAAAATTCTCTCACAGCTCTCAATCGGAATGGCGGGAAAATATACGGCGCTTCATACATCTCTGGCACAGGGCGTAAATCTTTTAAAGATGGGAAACTCAAAGACAAAAATAGCAATCTTGCTAACAGACGGTCACAGCACCCCTCAAATCGACAAAATCCCGCTTGACGTGGCGCTCGATATGGCAAAAAAAGAGGGTGTAAAGGTTTACCCCATAGGCATAGGAATGCCGCATGAGTATAACCAAGATGTACTGCTTCGTATTGCAAACGAGAGTGGCGGGGTGGCGTTTGGCGCTTCAAATGCCAATGAGCTAAAAGAGGTCTATAGAACAATAGATAAGTTAGAGAAGTCTGAGATAAGGGGAGAGACATTTACAAATCTGAAGTACTACTACCAGTTCCCTCTTTTTATCTCTCTGCTCTCGCTGATGCTCTACGTCTACCTTAGAAACAAGAGGGGTTATGCATGACATTTTTACACCCTGAATTTCTCTACTACATGCTGCCTCCGCTCTTTATCCTCTTCGGACTTCTGCTTACTCAAAAGGAGCAGTTTGCAACATTTTTTGCTCCGGATGTGATGGATAGGCTCCGCGCAACTACAAACTCTATGACGCTCAAAGCAAGAAATGCACTCTTTTTTCTTGTGGGATTTTTGATGATAGTAGCACTCGCCGAGCCTGCCATCAAAGAAGGCACAGTTGAGGTAAAAGCAAAAAGCGCGGACATTATGATTGCTTTTGATATCTCAGACTCCATGTTGGCGCCCGATATCTATCCAAGCAGGCTCGAAGCCGCAAAACAAAAAGTATTGACTCTTTTGGAGGAGGCGCCAAATGAGCGTATAGGCATAGTCGCGTTTGCAAAAAACTCCTATCTTGTCTCTCCTCTTAGTTTTGACACCGCTGCAGTGGCATTTTTGCTGCGCAAGCTTGATACGTCATCGATTACAGAGAAGGGAACAGACTTTTTGTCTGTTTTGGATGTTGTAAGTAAAACTCAAAAAAATGAGGGCAAAAAGTATCTTCTTCTCTTAAGCGACGGCGGAGATAAAGATGATTTTTCCAAAGAGATTGAAGCGGCAAAAAAACATAATATTGTTGTTTTTGTATTGGGTGTTGCTACAAAAAAAGGCTCACCAATAAAGCTTGAAGATGGAACCCTTGTAAAATACAAAGGCGAGATAATTATCTCAAAGCTTAATGAAAATATTGCAGATTTGGCTACAAAAACAGGCGGAGTCTATATACAAAGTTCGACATCCTCGGATGATATTAAGAGAATGTTTAAAGAGATAACCGAGATAAGTGAAGAGCGGGAGCTCAAAAGCCAAGAGATACAAAAACATAAACCCCTATTTTACTATCCGCTTGCAGCGGCACTCTCTCTTCTGCTCATTGCGACAAGTTCACTAGGCAAAATAAAAAACGGCGCAGCTGTGTTTATTTTATCTATTGCTCTTTTTAATGCTCCACATGCAGAGGCGGGAATTTTGGATTTTATGGACTTAAAAAAGGCGAAAGAGGCGTATGAGAGCGGCAGTTACTCTGAGGCGGCAAAGCTCTACGATGAACATGCACAAAACTCCCAAAATCCACAAAGCTACTACAATGCGGCAAATGCCTACTATAAAGATAAAAAGTATCAAGAGGCGATAGAAGCATACAAAAAAGCGGTATTTGAAGAGGAGAGTCTTAAGGCGAAAAACCTCTCAAATCTTGGCAATGCCTTTGCAAAAGAGGGCGATTTGCAAAAGGCTGTTGAAGCCTACGAGAGCTCTTTGGAGATTTTGGACGACATAGAGACAAGAGAGAATTTAGAAGAGGTCAAAAAACGTTTAGATAAACAAAAAAGCGACTCAAAAGAGGGCGATGATAAGCAAGAGAAGCAAGAGCAGAGCGATAAAGAGCAGAACTCAAAAGATGATGAGAGCGGCGATGAAGATAGCTCTAAAAAAGATGAGAAGGGCGATAAAAAAGAGGACTCAAAAGAGGAAAACAGTGGAGAGAAAAAAGATAACTCAGAAGAGAAAGAGTCTGAAGCAAAAGAGAGCGATGACAACAAAGCAGAGCAAAAGAGTAAAGCCCAAGATATGAAAGAGAGCGAAAAAAGTGATGAAAACAGCTCTGCCAAAACAGAGTCGATGCAAAATGAGATGATGAGCGATGAAGAGCAGATGAAGTGGTTAGAACAGCTCAACATGGGCAACGCTACATTTCTTTATAGGCTAAACGATGAAGAGACAACTCAAGAAAATTCAGATGAGAAACCATGGTAACGAATAAAGGCGAATGATGAGAACTATTACTAAAGTACTATTTTTACTACTGCTGTTTTTAAGTACGGCAAATGCGCAGGTTGTCGCAAAAGTAACCCCAAAAGAGGTAGAGCTAGGCGAGATGGTTACATACTCGCTCACCATCTCAGGAGAGGATATAACAAGACCAAATATACGCAGATTGTGCGATAGCGATGTTATATCTACAAGTTCTCAAACAAACATACAGATAACAAACGGACCAATCAGTAAAAACTACGCGCTAAGCTATAGATTTGTTCCTCAAAAAAGCTGTATAATCAGTCCGATTGAGGTTGAAGTTGACGGTAAAACAGAGCTTAGCAATAGTGTAGAGGTAAAAGTAGTTCCAGTCAGCGGCGCAAAAGATTTGGACTTTGTTTTAAAGATAGAGAGTAGTAAAAAAGAGCTTTTTGTAGGAGAAGCGTTTGACTTGACGCTCACTTTTAAGCAAAGAAGCGATGCTGAGGCGGTTGACAGTCAGTTTACTCCGCCCGAGCTAAAAGGGTTTTGGATAAAAAGCGAGACGCAGCCAAAGAGGTATCAGGATTCAAAATATACAATCACGGAGATAGTCTACTCTTTAGCACCTCAAAGAGCAGGAGAGCTTAAAATTCCACAAGCGCAGATGAGAATAGCCTCAAGAGGCTCAAGAGCGAGCAGTTGGGGAGACTGGATTCCTACAATTAAGTGGAAAACATACTTTTCAAACGAGTTGAGTTTTGATGTGAAACCGCTTCCCTCAGGTGTTAGTTTGGTCGGAGATTTTGCCATAGAAGCGGTAGTTGATAAAAGTCAAATCAAAGCAAATGAGGCGGTAAATATCAAGATAAACGTGAGCGGCGAGGGAAACTTAGAGGATATAAAAAGTTTTAAGCCAGAGATGGATGATGTTGCCGTATTTGATGAAAAAATTGTTATAGAGGGTAAAAAACTTACCCAAAAGATAGCTTTTGTAGCAGATAGAGACTTTACGATACCATCCTTTTCACTGCGCTATTTTGACCATGAGACAAAAGAGGTAAAAGAAGTTTCTACAAAAGAGATAAAAATTGATGTTATAAACGAGCAGATAAAAGAGGAGCTGGTGGTTAAAAAAGAGGAGGCTGTTGCGGAGTATGAAGAACATGCAACGCCTACTAAAGAGTACAACACGCTTACTCTTGTCTTTATTTTCATCGCTGGAGTAGTTGTTGGTGTTGTTAGTATGCTCTATAAACCATATTTTAGCTCTGTAAAAAAGTCAAAAGAGGGCTCCATAAAAGATCCAAAGACTCTTTTAACAAAACTATTGCCTTTTAAAGATGATAAAGAGGTTTGTGAGATAGTAGAGATACTGGAGAAGAATATCTACTCCCATCAGAAGATAGAGATAGATAAAAAAGCCCTCAAAGAGCTCTTAAAAAAGTATAAGATTGACTAACTGACCTTTCGCTCTTTTGCGTAAGATCAGCTAGTCTCCCCTATCCGAGAGATAGGGGTAGCTTTAGGGGGTTGTAGGGACTTTAGTCCCTGCCACCAAAACGGACGAGTTCGTTTTGGTGCGTAACATCAGTGACTAGTCTAAAATATCATGAAGCCTGTTTCCGGCTTCTATATTTTTATGAACCTCTTCCCAATTCTCATTTTCTATATGCCCTTTTAGGATGCTTAACTCATTTTCAAAGAGCGTTATAGCTTCGAGCAGATTTTCTCTGTTTTGTCTGAAAATATCTTCCCACATGTTTGCAGAACTCTTTGCCAAACGACTCATAGAGCGAAAACCACCCGCAGCAAGAGCTAAGATATTGTGTTTGTTCTCTTGATTCATTACGGTGTTTGCAAGAGAGTATGATATGGCATGAGGCATATGAGAGATAAATGCGGCGTGACGGTCATGACTCTTTGCCGACATGAAGTACTTTTTCATCTTAAGCGCACTAAATATCTTTTTGGCAATGTCGGCTTGAGCTTCTCCGCTGTGTTCTAAATCACATATAACGACCGCTTTGTCTGTGTAGAGATTCTCAACCGCAGCAGTTGGACCGAAATTTTCCGTTCCCGTCATCGGGTGCGCAGCTACAAAATTTTCTCTAATGCTTTGAGGTACAGAGTCGATAATCTTTGTTTTGGTACTTCCAAGGTCTATAATAGTCGTACTCTTTTTTATGTCTCTTAAGTTTTCTAGCGCAGCAATTATCCCATCTACCGGAATTACCAGAAAAATAACATCATAATTTTTAACATCTTCAAATTCTACAATTTTATCAACTAAGCCAAGTGTCATGGCCTCTTGCTGGTGGATTTTATTGTGATCACTTCCCACAACAGTGCTAATAAAATCAAGTTTTTTTAGACTTATGGCAAGAGAACCGCCCATAAGTCCAAGTCCTACTATCGCTACTTTCATCTCAATTCTTTATTTTAATTTTTCAAATTATACAGAGTTTACTTAATATTAACCTCATAAAAGGTAAAATCCTCTCTTATTTTACAACTGATGGAAACTTAATGAAAAAATTTTTAGCACTCTTTCTGACCTTGCTGGCGGTAAACTCCTTCGCATACACAATTAAATCTATTAAATATGAGGGCATGGTCAACATGTCAGAGTCCGTAGCGTTACGAATGCTTAAGTTTGAAGTCGGTGATAGTGTCGATGAGAAGATGCTTGATGAGTCAATCAAGGCTTATTATAAGCAGGGCTATTTTGAAGATATCTGGACAACTATGGATAACGATGGTGTTTTAACGTTTCACTTTAAAGAGAAGCCTCTTATATCAAAAATAGAGTTAAAGGGCTACAAAGAGAATGACAGCGGGATAAAAGAGAGTGTGATTCAGATAAAAGTCGGCTCACTTTATGATGAGAAAAAGATAGAAGCAGCAAAAAAAAGAATCATAGAGATGATAAGTCAGGACGGGAAGATTGACAGTGTTGTAGAGATTCAAAAAGAGCTTTTAGAAAACGGAAGTTATAAGATTACTTTTTTAGTAAATGAAGGCGAAGAGATTATTATTGAAGAGCTTCTTTATAGCGGAGTATCGGGTCTTGATAGTGATGATTTTAATGATATGATTGCCAATAAAGAGAGAGAGTTTATGGGCTGGTTTTGGGGGAGAAACGACGGTAAGATGCGAGTTGGTGATTTGGCATACGATCCTCTTAGAATACGTGATCTCTACATGCAGCATGGCTATTTAGATATTGATGTAAAAGAGCCTTTTGCAAAAGTAAATTTTGACAACTATACGGCAGAGATGAGCTACCAGATACAAGAGGGCGAAGTATATAACGTTAGCGCTATTACGATAGATCAGCAAAAACATGTCATAGACGAGGAGAAGATTAGAGAGCTTATAAAGTTGGAGGTCGGTAAAGCTTTTAACGTTGAGACGTTTCGTAACGACTCGCAGAGAATAAAGACTCTTATTGCAGATCAAAGTTACGCTTTTGTGCAGATAGTTCCGGATTTGAAAAAAGATAAGGAAAAAAGGGAGGTTGAGGTTGTCTTTAAGATTATGCCGGGAGAGAGAGTTAAAATAAGGAATGTAATCATTTCCGGAAACAACAGAACACTTGACAGAATCATAAGAAGAGAGCTCTACCTTGGACCGGGAGACATGTACTCGCTTACAGATCTCTCTGACTCTAGAAACGCACTCGGACGACTCGGTTTTTTTGAAGGAAACACCATAGAAGAAAAAAGAGTCGACAATAAAACTATGGACCTAATAGTCAAGGTAAAAGAGGCACCTACGGGCAATATTCAACTTGGAGGCGGTTATGGAAGTTACGGCGGGCTCCTTGTTAGCGTAGCAGTAGATGATAGAAATGTTTGGGGTTCTGGAATAAATGTTGGAGTAAAAGCTGAGCGCTCATCTTTGACCTCTAACTACTCTTTTAGTCTCTCTAACCCTAGACTAAACGATAGTGACTTTAGCGGTAACTTCTCCCTCTATACCAGTGATTATGAGTATAACGACTATACCGTTATGTCTGATGGATTAACCCTTGGAGTTGGTCATAGATTTACAAGATATATAAGCGGGCATATAGGGTACGGTTTTTCTGCAAATAGTTATGAAATAGAAGAAGACGCCAATCTGTCTGGAATAGATGAATATTTTTTTGAAGATTATTCAAAAAGTTCGGTTACGGTAAGTGCAAAGTTTGATAATACCGATGACTTTTATCTTCCAAGAAAAGGTTTTATGCTTAGTCAAAGTTTTGAGTATGCAGGACTTGGTGCAGATTCTGATTTTCTTAAAAGCAGAACAAATTTTAGTGCTTACAAAGGGCTTGAAGATTGGTTTGGATTTGACGTGATTGCAAGATATAAAGCAAGAGTTTACTATGTAAAAGAGACGGGTTATCTTCCTGTTGCAGAGAGATTTTATATGGGTGGTATAGGAAGTGTTAGAGGGTATGAGTCATACTCTCTCGCTCCTACAATAGAGGATAGTGACCCTGCTGAGACCGAAGATAGACGAATCGGCGGGGAACTTACGGCATCAAATAGTTTTGAGCTTAGTTTTCCTCTTGTTCCAAAAGCAAAAATGCGTTTGGTTACCTATCTTGACTGGGGATATATAGGAGCTTCCGGCGATTCATTGGGTAGTGAAGCGTATCTCTCAAACGATATCTCTCGCGGTGGTTTTGGTGCAGGTCTTGAGTGGTTCTCTCCTGTTGGACCGATTCAGCTAATGTTCTCTAAACCTCTAGGAGAAGAAGAGGGTGACAAGACTGCGGTCTTTGAGTTTACGATGGGGCAGAGATTTTAGACTCTTTGCTTTCTCTGGTCGGAGTGAGTTAAATTATAAAGTATAAAATGAGATTTCTATGCTTTTATTTGTTAAAGTCTCCAATTTGTTGACGCTCTCTTTTGCCAGATAGAGACTATTTTTAGATTCAACTTTAAGTTTTGACTCCTCAAAGCTAAGCGTAAAATCAATATTTCGAGGGTAGTGACTCAAAAGAGTTACAGCTAAGGAGAGTAGATAGCTTAGCGCTTCTAGCTGCGCTGAATCAGGAAGAAGATTTTTAAACTTTTGTATATGAGATTGTGAGGGGAGCTTTCTTTTTGCATATCTTGTTAGAGTTGCGATTAAAATTATCTGTTCATGAGTAAAGCCAAACTCTAGAGCGTCTTTTATGAGGTTGTAGCTATTTTTGTTGTGTGAGTAGTAGTGGATGTTGTTTCCGCTCATGCAGAGTTTTGCGGCAATTGCCAACTCGTAGCGGTATTTTTCTTCTATTTTTAACTCTTTATGCATGAGATCAAAAAGCATTTTAGAGACTTTACAGAGCTGATTTGCATAAGAAAGATTATCAACGTGAGCATCGAGTATATACCGCACAGAGCTGTTGTAGTTTGGGGGAAATCTATCGTTTGAGTTTCTAAGCAGATCGGTTAAAAAAAGACCTTCTCTTACGCCGGCACCGCTTGTTACAAGTTTTTCTATCTTGAATCTCTCTAAGACTCTCAAGAGAATAAGTGCCCCCGGTTTAATAACGTCAAATCTGCTGCTTTTTATACCAAGGTTTTTGAGCTCATCCTCGTCTGAGTTGATTATCTTTTTTAACAGTGTCTGAAATTCATCACAATTTGGCTCATAAGCATGAAGTTTGTCTATCGGGTAACCGCTTTTAGTGAGGATTGCATTGGATATTGCTCTAAATGTTCCGCCTATGCCGATAATTGTAGATATATTTGTTGCATCTAAGTGTTTTAGCTGAGAGTCGATGTAGATTGTTGCACCGTCGATGTCGCCTTTGTCAAAAAAAAGCTCTTTTAGTCTGACCGTGCCTAAATCCACCGAGATATTTGAGTCTGTTTTCTGCTCATCTATAAGCGAGAACTCTGTCGAACCGCCGCCTATATCGATGCTTAGTGCATTTCTTTGCCGCGGTAAAAGATTGATGCATGCAACAGCTCCAAGGTAGGCTTCTCTTTGCCCGTCTATGACCTTGATATTTAGACCAATAGAGTTTCTGACTCTGTTAATAAAATCTTTCTTATTGGGAGCATCTCTAAGCGCGGAGGTTGCAATACAGAGCGTTTTTCTAGCTTTAAAAGATGAGACAATGGATAGGAAGTCTCTAAGAGCATCAAAAGCTCTTTGTATCGGAATTTCCTGAAGATTTCCGCTGTTTTGATAGGCATTTTCAGAGATTCTCACTCTGCTTTTTGCCTCATGAAGTATATGAAAAGCAAAACGTGATGTCTTCTCATAAATAACCATTCTAACAGAGTTAGAACCTATATCTATGACCGCTACGCGTTTCGCCAAACCTCTACTCTTCTGCTAGAATATTTTTATATTTAAACTGAAGCTCTGCAATGGACTCTACGTTGTCTTTATCTGGAATAATGCAGTCAACCGGACATACGGATATACATGCAGGTTCGTCATAAACACTTACGCATTCGGTACAACGATCAGGATCGATAAAGTAAATAGGATCACCCTCTTCAATAGCCATAGTAGGGCACTCTTCGCGGCAAGCATCACACGCAATACACTCATCATTTATTAATAAAGCCATCAAAATACCTTCTAGTTTTAAATATATGTAAAATACATAATTTTATGTGCCCGATTTATAGCAGAATAAAGCTTTATTATTTTTTAAATTTTGTTATTATTTACTTGGCTGGAAGAATACAAGAGAGTTTTGAACTAAGGTTGAGAGTTGCTACCGTTCCTGTTACACCATCAGTTCTGTTTTTAATGCTTATTTTGGCTCCCAGTGCATCTGCACCACTTTTTGCCAAAAAGAGTCCTAAACCCACGCCCGACTTGCTGCCTTCTCTTTTAAACGGTGCGAAAAGATCCGAACTCTCATCTATGCCACACCCTTCGTCAATTACTTCAATAAGTAGCCCATAATCGTTTAGCGAGCTCCTTAAAATAACGCTCTTATTTTTTGGAGTAAATTTTAGAGCATTTTGTAAAAAGTTTTGTACAATTTGGTTAAGAAGACTTACCTGGAGCAGTGCCATAAAACCGTTGGGTTCAAAGTACATGTGAAGTGTTTTGCCCTCATTGGCTGCTAACAACTTAAAGTCGTCGGCTTTTTGCTTTAAAAGCTCAATTACATCAACCTCTTGAGGTTTTTCTAGTTGAGCCCCCTCTTGTCTGCCGATATTGAGTATATTTGAGACAATGACATTCATCTCATCAACCGTCTTATTTGTTACTTTTATGGCATCTATGTACTCTTCAATAGAGCGTTTTTTAATTAATGTTACTTGGTTTTTCAGCTTTATTACCGCAAGAGGAGTTTTTAGCTCATGCGCAGTCCCTATAAATAGCTCTTTTTGGTACTTTACAAAGTTTTGAATTCTTGAGATTAGGTGATTGATTGTTTCACCCAGAGATTCAAACTCCTCAGGAAGCTCTTCGGTTTTTATTGGGCGTAGAAGATGCTCGTTCATATTTGAGAGCTTGTTGCTTAGTGTCTTAATAGGTGTGACTAGCATTTTAGATAAAGCAATTGCATAAATTATAACCAGTAAAAAACCTGCTATATTTATAATAAAAATATAGTGAAGAATTTTGTCAATAAGCGCTCTAGTTGGTGTTATGTCTTTTGTAATCTTGATGTAGCTTAGCTCTTCAATATCAAATGGATGCATTAAAACCAGATACGATTTATTATCTTTTGAAGTTTCAAAAAAATCTATATCCAGCAGGGATTGCTTAAGGTGTATTACTTCAATGCTGAGACCTAAGTATGCTTCCGGAGTAGGAACGTCAGGACCGTAAATTGATTGATCGGTAGAGATGTTTTTTGCGTAAACTAGGAGCTCTTTGTATTTCTCTTCAAGTATAGAGTTTTCAATGTAAAAATATAAAATTGATGAAAATATAAGAATAAGAGAGGCCGAAGAGATTATGAGCTGAATTAAAAAATTGAGTCTGATGCTTGTTTTTGAGAACATAATCGTTACCTGCGGCCATTAATAAAAGTATGTAATTGTAGCTTATTTGAATTTAAAAGAGAAGTTTGCGGTTTGATTGTCCACGGCTGATTCATACAAAGGAATAAAAAATGCTTTATAGGGAGCATGAAAGA
>NZ_JACUTS010000073.1 GCF_014859695.1 Sulfurimonas sp.
AAAGCTACGAAAAGGGTACTTTTCGAGAAAATTAGAGGTATTTACGAACTTTTTTTACAAAAGTGCGTAAGGTCAGATATTAAAAAGGAATTTAAGATGAAGTACACTGCTAGTTTTAGAATTTGGCACTGGTTAAATGCTATAGTCGTTTTGGGTTTAGTGGGAACGGTTCTGCTTAGAAAGAGTTTTTTAAGTTGGAGGACTAACTCTGAGATCATAATGACAAAGCTCTCTGACATTGGAGTCGAGATTTTTAAAGAGGATGCCGTCACGATAGCAAAAGCTATTCGCGCAGGGATGTGGGAGTGGCATCTCATCCTTGGTTACGCACTTGCATTTTTAGTTGTTTATAGAATTGCTCTGTTCTTTTTTGACAAAAGCAAAAGAGAAGATTTTGGCTCTTTAGAGCTTCATAAAAAAGGCGTCAGAGTGTTATACTATATTTTGTACGCGGCACTCATTTTTATGACTATCAGCGGTTTTGCAATGTATCTTCATGAGGAGCTAAGTTTGGCAGATGCTACCGCCAAAAGTATAAAAGAGCTTCACGAGTTGGTGTATAACTACTTTTTAATCTTTATTCCTCTTCATGTAGCGGGTGTTATAATAGCGGATACAAGAGAAGAGCATGGCATAATCTCTACCATGATAAATGGAAAAACAAAAGATAAGTTTTAAGAAAAAAGGAACAGAATGGTTGAATTAGATACAGCAGCGCCGGAGTTTTCTAAAGAAACTCTATATGTAGCGTTTGCAAGTAAAGAGAGCAAGGGAGAAGTGAGATGCTAGAGGTTGGGATTGTTGCGCCGGAGTTTTGCCTGCCAAACCAAGATGACGTAGAGATATGTTTAAGGGATCTCAAGGGGAAGTGGATAGTTCTCTACTTCTACCCAAAAGACAACACTCCAGGGTGTACGACAGAGGCGTGCGACTTTAGCGAAGCAGCACCTGATTTTAGCACTTTAAATGCGGTAATACTCGGCGTGAGTGCAGACTCTACAGCAAAGCACCGTGATTTTATAGAGAAAAAAGATTTAAATATTACTCTTTTAAGCGATGAAGAAAAAGGGATGCTGCAGGCATACGGCATCTGGCAGATGAAGAAAAACTACGGTAAAGAGTATATGGGAATTGTCCGCTCAACGCTTATAATAGATCCAAAAGGTGTTGTAAAAGCTCTTTGGAAAAATGTTAAAGTAAAAGATCACGCAAGAGTTGTTAAAGAGAAGTTAGAAGAGCTTCAAGGCAAGTAGCCTTGAAGTTATATTAATATTTGTAGCGAATGTAGAGACGAATGTCTTGAGCTTTGTCTACATGCATTGAATCATTTGTCATTCCATCGTATATTTCTGTAGCATACCCTGACGTGTTTCCAAAGAAACCGTTGCTTCCGGTATATTCATAGTCTATATAGGTATAACGAAGCTGAAGCGATAGAATATCATCAACCAAGTACTCTGTAAAGTAGACCTCGTAAGCATCACCGCGAGCCGCAAGTTTTGAGCCGATGTTCGTATCTTCTCCGTAAGTCATACTTCTCCAGTGTTTACTTCCGTGGTTGTATTCTACTCCCCATTTTCCATAGTCAGAGATAAGCGAAGGGAACTGTGTTCCAACCCAGAAAGATGTTCCTGTTTTACTCTCTCCAAGGTCTGATCCTAACATTCCTTGATCATCTTTTGGATCAGTTTTTGAGAATGCAAAACTTGCAAAAACCGTAGTGTAGTCCAAAAAGTCACTCCATCCATCGCCGATTCCTTTGACAGAGGCATAAGCAACACCGGTGTGCAGTCCGCCAACCGTATCAAAGCCTTGAGTATAGTCCATAGGGTCTACTGCATCAATAAGATTGCTAGCGTAGTAGTACATGCTTGAAATTTTGTACTGTCTATCTTCATAAGGTGTAAAAATAAGTCCCGCTAAATCAATATTGGTATTTTCTGTTGATGCTTCTGCATAAGGGGTTGATAAAAATTTTGGAGCAGCGTTGCTCATACCGCGCCCGAGGCAGAGTTTTACAGAAGTACCCCACTCTTTGTTTAGTGTAAACTGAGAACTAAGTCCGTCAAACTCTACATTGATGGCATGTCCAATAGGGGAAGAGGCGTGATCATCATCTCTAAGATTTACAAGTGCGCCATTAGTTGAAGGACGGCGACCTATACTAAATGTCCATGGAATATCTAGACCAAAAAACTCCTGATCTTGCCATAAAAAGTATGCACTGCGCACTCTTATTTTATCATCGTAAGCATTTTCATTTGCTATCCAGTCAAAACTTTCAAACGAAGAAGTGGCAGGATCGCTTGCTCCTGAGCGTGCACCAAAAGCTTTGTTGTATGCAAGTTGACCTATGAAGCTGAGGTTGTTTGTAGCTTTATAGCCCATATCTATCCAGAGTCTGTTTGTCATAAAGGCATCATTTTCTGCTTTAGTACCATCAGCCATCTCATAGCTCATGTTCTCTATAGCAAATCTATAGTCAACTTGGAACTTTAGGTGTGAGCCGGATGTATTTCTGTTTAGCTCAGCAATGCTCTCTTCAATGTCAAAGAGTCTATCATCCGTAGATGGAATATGCTCCTCATCTTCGTCCGACTCTTCCTCTTGGGCTTCATCTGCAGAAGCAACTACCTCTTTGTCTTCCGCCGAGTCATCAGAAGCAACAGCTCTCGGTTTCTCATCATCTTCTGCCTCTTCATCTTGAGTAGACTCTTTTTGAGCCTTAAGCGTAGCAATCTCTTGCTTTAGCTGGCTCATCTCTCTCTCCATGGCTTCAAAACGCTCATACATGGTAGCTTCAGCACTTAAGTTTGTTACTATCAGTGCAGCAGCAGCTAATGATAGCAGTAGTGGCTTCTTCATTTTCATCCCTTGTTTAAAAGCACTAAACAATGCTTTTTTTATGATATTGTCACTAGTACTATACCCAGAAAATATAAAAAATTTTTTAAATTGTGATAATTTTATATAAAAAAATCTAATAGATAGACGCAGTGTTACAAAGTAAATGCTTAAAATGTAAAAAAGCTTATATTAAACATATTTTTAGTACAATTCGCGGATTTTCTTTCACTCCTATAGTTAAAGAAATATTCAACAGGTATGTATCAAAAGTCAGTGTAACCCCCTTTTTAGGCGGGTATTACCCGATATTACCAAAGTAAACTGACAAACAATTCGATTAGAAACGCAAATCGGAACAAAGTCCCGCTTTGCTACGCTAGCCGCTATGGCACTGAAGATTGCCTCTTTGAGGCAGAAACTTCTTGCTTTGCAAGAATAAAATTAAATTTCGGCTGAAAAATGCCCTTAAAGGACCTTAAATGGTAACTATGAAAGACCTACTGGAGTGTGGTGTACACTTTGGACACCAAACACGTCGTTGGAACCCGAAAATGAAAAAATATATCTTCGGTGTTCGTAAAAATATCTATATTATAGATTTACAAAAAACTCTTCGTTATTTCCGTAACACATACCAAATCGTTGTAGATGCTGCTGCAGAGGGAAAAACTGTTCTTTTCGTTGGAACAAAAAAACAAGCACGCCAGTCTGTAAGAGATGCAGCAATCGCATGTGGTATGCCTTATGTTGACAATAGATGGTTAGGCGGAATGCTTACAAACTTCCCGACTATTCAAAAGTCTATCCGTAAACTTGACGTTATTGCAGAGATGCAAGAGAACGGTCAAATTGATCTTTTAACGAAAAAAGAAGCACTTATGCTTATTCGTCAAAAAGAGAAGTTAGAGATATATTTCGGCGGTATCCGCAACATGAAAAAACTTCCTGACATGCTTTTCATCGTAGATGCTGTTAAAGAGCACATCGCTGTTTTAGAAGCTAGATGTTTAAATATTCCTGTTGTTGCTCCACTTGATACAAACTGTGACCCTGACCTTATCACTTACCCAATCCCTGGAAATGATGATGCTATCCGTTCTATTCAGCTTTTTTGTCGTGAAATGACAGAAGCTATCAATGAGGGTAAAGCTTTAAGAGAGGGCGGAAAAATTGAAGTTGAAGAAGAGCCGGCAGCAGATGAGTCTGTTGTTGTTGAAGATTTCAAAACAGTTGAAGTAGAAGATTTAGAAAAAGAGGAGGCGTAGTTATGGAAGTTACGGCAGCAATGGTAAGAGAGTTGCGTCAAGCAACTGATGCACCTATGATGGATTGTAAAAAAGCTTTAGTTGAGAGTAATGCAGATATGCAAAAAGCAACTGAGTGGCTAAAAGAAAGAGGTATCTCTCAATCAGCTAAAAAAGCTGATAGAGTTGCTGCCGAAGGTCTTGTAGGCTTCAAACTTGCGGATGATTTTTCTAAAGCAACAATCGTTGAAATCAACTCTGAGACAGATTTCGTTGCTCAGAATGAGGGTTTTAAAAATTTAGTTCTTAAAACAACAGAAGAGGTTTACGCAACTTCTCCATCAGATGTAGAGAGCCTAAGGGCAACATCTTTTGGTTCATACTTCTCTGAGACTGTTGCAAAAATCGGTGAGAAGATAGACGTTCGCCGTTTTACTACACTTAAAGCTGATGATGAGAGTGTTGCGCTTAATGGCTATATTCACTCAAACAACCGTATCGCGGTTATTGTTTTGGCAAAATGTGACAGCAAAAAAACTGCGCAGGGACTGATTCCAACGCTTAAAAACATTGCTATGCATGCATCTGCGATGAAGCCGACAACACTTTCATATAAAGATTTCAACCCTGAATTTGTTGACGGTGAAACTAAAGGTAGAATTGAAGCTCTTAAAAAAGAGAATGAAGAGTTAAGTCGTTTGAAAAAACCTCTTAAAAATATTCCTCAGTTTGTCTCTATGATGCAACTTAGTGATGAAGTTTTAGCTAAAGCGGAAGCTGACATCAAAGAAGCACTGAAAGCTCAAGGTAAACCTGAAGCTATCTGGGACAAAATCGTTCCTGGACAACTTGCTCGTTTTATAGATGACAACACGACTCTAGACAAAGAGCTTGCACTTTTAGACCAGACATACGTTCTAGATGACAAAATGAGTGTTGCACAAGCTGTTCAAGCTGCTGCAAAAGAGCTTGGCGGAACAGCTGAGATAGTTGACTTTGTTCGTTTTGAAGTAGGTGAGGGTATTGAGAAAAAAGTAGATGACTTCGCTGCAGAAGTCGCTGCTCAAATGAGTTAAGGAAAAATCCTTAACTCTTCCCCCTCTAATAAACAATCAAAAAACCAATAATATTTAACTTAACAAACTAAAGATGATATAATTTTTCAAATAAACCATTGAGAGTGCATTTTGAATAAAAATAAAATCATTGTAATCGGCGGAGGCTACGGCGGACTTCGTACCGTTGAGAAGCTGGCAAAAAACCCACAAAATGAGATACTGCTTTTAGATAAAAACTCCTACCACTTTGCACAAACAGATGTATATGACCTAATAGCAAACGAGAATGATTTTGCGCAGGTAACAGTTGATCTTTTTACCTTTTGCAGCGGCTTTGAGAGCAATGTTACCTTCATAAAGCAGGAGGTAAAAAACATCGACTTTAAAAATCATAAGGTTGTAACTTCCATTCAGAGATACGGTTATGACTACCTTGTAATCGCCGTTGGAGCGCGTACTAAATTTAGAGCTGATGTTATCGGACTTCGCGAATATGCATACGGTGTAAAAGCGCTTCATCGCGCCATGTATTTTAAACAAAAATTTGAGATGTCGCTTTTTAAAAGGGTTGAGGAGAGCGGAACAAGCTGTAAACCCATCAATATAATTGTCGCAGGCGGCGGTCTTAGCGGTGTAGAGATAGCGGCGCAGATGGCATCGTTTTCTAAAGAGTTTTACCGTAAAAATAATTTTATATGCAGAAAATTAAACATCGTACTGATAAATTCCGGCAAGCATATCTTGCAGGGACTTGATGATGTATTGATTCAAAAGAGCGATCAAAGACTGAAAAAGCTTGACGTAATTATAAAAAATGGGATGAAAGTTGTTGAGATAACAAAAGAGAGTACGAAACTAAGCGACGGCGAAGAGCTTCCCATGGATTTTATAATATTTGCCGGCGGTATTGAGCCAAACGGACTGGTTCATGAACTCTCTATCGATAAAAATGAGATGGGCTATGTTGTTACAAACAGCTATCTTCAAACACAGAGCTACGGTAACGTTTTTGCCATAGGCGACTGTACGACTATATACAACGACGCTAAAGTAGTTGCGCCGACAGCGGATACGGCAGAGCAGATGGCGGATATTTGCGTTCAAAACATTATGAGCCTTATAGAAAAAAAACCTCTAAAAGAGCATAATATAAAGTCTCGTGGAATATTAATCGCTCTTGGCAGAGGTTACGCTGTTGCTAAAGTATTTGGTTTTTATTTTAGCGGTTATTTCGCTTATATAGTGAAAAAGATGGTTGAGAAAGTTTATGAAAAAAGGCTAGAGATTCGATCGCGCAGAGGCTGCAAAAAGATATTTTGTGATTAAATTAGCTATAATCCTCTCATGAATTTACTATCTGCAAAAAATTTATCGCACAGTTTTGATTATGAACTTTTCTCGAATATATCGCTTGATTTAAACGAGGGAGAGTCCGTTGCTATCATAGGCATCAGCGGAAGCGGAAAATCGACACTGTTGCATATATTGTCAACACTTTTAAAGCCTCAGAGCGGAGAAGTTTCTCTTTTTGGAGAAGATGTCTCAGGCATGAATAAAAAGAGACTATCACGTATAAAAAGAGATGAGCTTGGACTTGTTTTTCAGTCTCACTATCTTTTTAAAGGCTTTAGCTCTTTGGAAAATCTGGAGATTGCGGCAATACTCTCAAAACAAGATATAGATGAGAATCTTTTAAAAAGATTGAAAATCGACAGTGTAATGCATCAAAAAGTTACGGAACTCTCCGGAGGGCAACAGCAGAGGGTCTCAATTGCCAGAGTGTTGACAAAACAGCCTCGCATACTTTTTGTAGATGAGCCGACAGGAAACCTGGACAAAGTTACCGCAAATGAGGTTATGGATATATTTTTTGAGTATATAAAGCAGCATGGAGCAGGTATGGTTATGGTTACGCACGATGAAGAGATTGCACACAGATGCGACAATATTTATAAGTTGATAGACAAAGAACTGATAAAAGTTAGCTAAGAAAGGGTTTAACAATGGCTTGGCCGCAAATCTTTAGCGACACCTACATAGTCGGTTTTATTCTTCTATTTTTTAGATTCGGCGCGCTTTTTATGGCAGTGCCGATATTTTCACACAACAGTATTCCGATGACCGTAAAAGCGGCATTGGCATTTTTCTTCACGATAGTTTTTTACTCCTCTATGCCTCCTTTAGAGATTCCCATAAATGTGCCTAGCATCGTTGTAGCAATACTTAGCGAACTTCTTTTTGGTCTTGCAATAGGCGTTGTCCTGCAGATAGCTTTTAATGCAATCACATTTGCCGGCGGACAGATATCCTTTATGATGGGTTTTTCGATGGCAAGCGCAATAGACCCGCAAACAGGCGTCTCGATGCCTATTATCTCGCAGTTTTTATCTTTAGTCGCGCTTATGATTCTCTTTGCTATAGATATGCACCACTGGATGCTCCTTTTTATAGACAGCTCCCTAGAGAAGATTCCTCTTGGAGGCTTTTTGATGAGTGAAAATCTATTTAACTATATAATCACCGCAACATCAAATATGTTTATGGTCGGATTTATGATAGCATTTCCCATAATAGCGCTCTCATGGCTAGCAGATGTAATTTTTGGAATGCTTATGAAAACAATGCCTCAGTTCAACCTTTTAGTTATCGGTTTTCCGATAAAGATTATGGTCTCTTTTGTTGTTTTGATAGCTACGCTAAGCGCTTCGATGTTGATTTTAAAAGGGGAGATGCTCGAAGCTTTTAACTTTTTAGAGACGTTTTTTTAGTTTTTTTCGATACAATAATGTCAAAAGAGCCTCTTAAAGGGAACCCGTAATGAAAATCTTACTTATAAATAATAATCCAGTTGTCAATAAACTAGTAACCCTAAGCGTACAAAAAACTTCAGATGAGTTGGATAAAGCAGAGAGTATAGAGGATGTGGAGTCAACATCTTATAACCTTTTGATTCTTGATGATGGACTCTACACCGAGGAGTTCCTAGATGAGCTAAAATCAAAAGTAGATTTTGGCAAATCTCTTTATATCTGTGCAAAAGATGCTAAGACAGTTGAAGGGTTTGATGCAACTATGCGCAAGCCGTTTTTACCTACCGATCTTGTTGAGATGCTTGTCTCTTTGGCAAAAGGCATAGACGTAAGCGGCGAAGAGAAGGTTCATAAAAGCAAAGCTGTAGAGGCTCATGATGATTTTGCTTTTGGTAGCGATTTGGATGATCTCGACGAACTTGGTGAGCTTGATGAGTTGGAAAGTTTGGACACTCTTGATGAGGTAGAGTTGGATGAGTTGGATGATGCTGAAATTGAAGATGGGCTTGAAGATTTTGATGATGCGCATGACGAGGAGCTTGATGAAGATCTAGAGGGTGAATTTGATGAGCTCGAAGATGAGCTTGATGAAGA
>NZ_JACUTS010000074.1 GCF_014859695.1 Sulfurimonas sp.
GAACAGAAAAGTATCATTTAAGGTTTGTTTTATTTTTCATCGGATTTACCTAGTAATAACGTGCTACTTACAAAGCTTAATCTACTGCAATAGTACTTCCACTGGGTGTCAGCCGTAACTGTATCAATTTCTACTTTTTTTTCAATACTTGGGTACTGCTTTGCACACATTAACTATGATAGATTGCAAACAGAGTATCTACTTCACCAGACGCTTGATAATACGCCTTTCAATTTTTAACAATGAAATGTGTTTGAGTGAGGAACAGGTACCAAATGCTCCGGTTGAATTACTCAACGGGAAGCCAAAGCTGACTTCCTTCACTTTGGGAGTGAAAAACACTTGGTACCCCGTTGAATAATTTGAACAGGGTAATAATATTAAAAATCTAGAGAGATGTTAATAAAGGCTTTTTTGCCTTTCAGAAGGTGTCATTTTTTAGTAAATTATTTCATTGGAGTTCATATTGTGTCATCAGTTTTGAAAATTGAAGAGTTATTTTGAAGAAAAAAATTTAGTAGTAGAAATTTATACTGGCTAAAGACTAAGAGTTGTAGTAAAAAAGTAGTAAAAAATTGATTTTGAAGTTTTCTTAAAGTGAGAGTAAAATCTCTTAAAGTTCCCTATTTTAGGGATGGTGCGGATGAGAGGACTTGAACCTCCACACCTTACGGCACCAGATCCTAAGTCTCACATGTGTATATTATACAGAGTTATACAGAAGTATATAAAGCCCTAAAATAAGTAATTTTGAAAAAAAGTTATGCTATGCTTTTATATCAAATTATATATAAAACCGTACCCAAACCGTACCCTGAGGTTAACAATGGCTTTAAATGACTTACTCAAAAAAATCGTTATAAGTGGCATCAACACAAAAGGATTATACTATAAAGACACAGGTAATGTCTTTTCTAAAAAAGAGATTGGTAGAGGTGATCTTAACAAAATTAATTATCAGCGAATTACTATTGTAATCAAACTTTATTTTAGAAATAAGCAGATCAAAAAAACGATGACTTATGATAACATCACAGGGTTGCAAGCAGTTAAACAAGCCACCATGGATCGTAATGTTCTAAAATCTGAACTTGAAGATAAAGGAATAATTATCAAAAAGACTTTCAGATCTTTAAATGATCTTTGGGAAGATTATATTGAACACAAAAAAGTTACACTCTCACCGGACAACATCTATTCTATGCAAACATTCTATAATAAATGGATTGCAAAACAAATTGGTGACATGAACATAACTAAAGTTATTACCACCGATCTTCAATCTATTGTAAAAAAAATTTTGACCACATATAAGAAACAATCTTTAAAAGAAAAAGCAGAAGGGAAAGTTAGAGAATATTATAAACCTAGAACTGCCAAGACGGTACAAGACATTATGCGTCCGCTATTTAATTATGCTATGAATCAAAACATAGTACAGTTTAACCCAGCCATCAAAATAGAGATACCAAAATTTGACAACACTGTTGATTTTGAAATCTCTGAAGAAAAGCGTTTAAGACTTTTTGACGAAATACAGCAATACGAGATATTAAAGTACCGTGGTATTATGCTTTTTCTGTATTATGGTCGTAGACTCAACGAAGCTTTAACTTTAGACTGGCGTAGTATACATTTTGATCAAAACGTTTATGTGGTGGAAGCCATTTATGCAAAAAATACCCGCAGAACTGAATATCCGTTGCCGAAGGTCATAACAAAATTTTTAAAAGAATATGGAATTAAAAAAAATGGTTTTGTATTTTCCGGAGAAAAAACAAACCATGTAACAGAGAGCACTTTTCGCCGGCACTGGAAGAAAGTGATCAAAAGAGCTGGAATTGATACCATGCGAATACATGACACAAGGCATGCACTTGGTAATACTTTTATCAATCGAGGAGAAAGTCTTGAAAATATAGGGAAGGTTTTGGGACATAGCTCTATTGCAGTAACTAAACGATATGCAAAAACAAATCTACAAACTGCCGATCGGCTTTTAAGTGATTATTGACAACATGTATAAAAAACAACTGTTGTTGATTGTATTTTTTGATCTTAGTAATCTTATGTAGCAGTTTAATCAGGTATTGCGCTTGTTGGTTGAATTCTGGATATAAACTAAATACAAAAGTATAATTTATGTATTTGTGTATGTATAAAACTGATATAATAAGAAATATTTACAACTCTAGGTAAGACATATGGCTACAGCAGAGCAAATTAAGTCACTTATTAAGTCTCATTACAATAGTGATAAAGAGAAGTTTCATACACTTTCTCTTCAATTAGCAGCCCATGAAGCAAAAAAGGGTCATACATCCTTAGCACATGAAATACGTGATATTATTGATAAAAGTCAGCAAAATAAAATTAAAAGTACAATTTCATTTTTGCCAGAATTGGGTGGTTTAGTTATAACTAGGACTTCTGTTGCAAAAAAAGCATCCTTAGTTATTAATACCAAATTAAAAGATAGAATTATACGTATAATTACTGAATATAGGCAACAAAATAAACTAAAATCATTTGGTTTAAAACATAGACGTAAAATTCTACTTGCTGGACCTCCTGGAACTGGAAAAACAATGACTGCTAATATTTTAGCAGGAGAATTAAATATACCAATCCATACTATACAAGTGGATCGATTATTAACAAAATTTATGGGTGAATCAAGTGCAAAGTTAAGACAAATATTTGAATTAATTGAAAAATCTCCTGGTGTTTATCTTTTCGATGAGTTTGATGCAATTGGAGGAGAACGTACTCTTGAAAATGATGTAGGTGAAATGAGACGTGTCTTAAACTCATTCTTACAATTTATTGAACAAGATACTTCCGATAGCTTAATTATTGCAGCAACTAACAATCCTCATATGCTTGATCATGCACTTTTTCGTAGATTTGACGATGTACTATTTTATGAACGTCCAGATAAAGAAGAATGTAAACAGCTTATTCAAAATATCCTAGGCACTTTTATTACAAACAGATTTGCATGGAAAAAAGTATTACAAGAAAGTGAAGGCTTAAGTCATAGTGAGCTAAGTAATGCTTGTCAAGATGCGATTAAACAGGCTATTTTGTTTGATAAAAAAGAAGTTAATGCGAGTTTATTACTTCAAATGCTTCAAGAACGTCAAGGAACACTTTCAGCAAAAAAGTAATGTAAATAAAAGTTTATTGTTTTATACATAATTAAGAATCTCCAAAGTATAAACACACTCTATAATAAGGTAGTCTTAATATGATAGTTGAAAATTTAAAACATCTCAAAATAGTAAAACCACCTGAAGAGCAACCTTTCACCAGTACTATTACTGGACGTACAAATACATTTATACCAGAGCGAGATCGTGTGGCGCATAGTCAACACTTACAAAGAAAACTTAATGAGTCATTTCACAATATATTCAGAGAAGAAAGCAACTATCAAATAACTCGTGATGGCATGTACCTTGAATTTAAAAGTGACCCTGGGTCAGAATTGTCAATCAAAAGCCTAGAAAACATTGGATCCAATATTCGTTTATTGAATGTGCGCGAAAAAAAAGATCAAGTCTTAAATTCTGAAACCAATCAATACGAAGATAAAACAACTACTTATGCAACTGTTTATATTCCAAAAATCAACTCAAATTATTTTTTAGATAGAGTTCAACAATATGCAACAGAGTCAACACGAACAAACAAACCTAAAAATGCGCCATTAATTAATAGCATAGCCGACATACAAAAAGCACTGTTAATAGATTCTTTTTGGACAGATGAGCTTGATTTAATTCCAGGCGAAGAGCCAACATGGTGTGAGGTTTGGTTAAGAGATACTTCAGATGAAGTTATAGAAAATTTTGAAGCCCTTCTGAGCGAGCATGAGATTATTGCTAGCAATAATACAATACGTTTTCCAGAAAGAGCTGTTAAAATTGTTAATGTTAATTTAACACAACTTGAGAAACTTTCTATATTTTCTGATGATATAGCGGAATATCGACTAGCAAAAGAAAGTGCCACTTTTTGGACAGATATGCAAAATATAGAACAATCTGAGTGGGTTAATGATTTACAAGCAAGACTAGAAAAGAATACTGATTCAAACGTTGCAATTTGTATTTTAGATAATGGTGTAAATAATGGGCATCCTCTTTTATCCCCTATTTTAGATAATAACGATTGTCTAACTGTTAATTATTCATGGGGTACTCATGATCATCACCCTGTTGGTCATGGGACATCGATGGCGGGAATTGCAGCATATGGAAGCCTAGAGAAATGTTTATCACATAAAAGTACGGTTGAGTTAACACATTATTTGGAATCGGTAAAAATTTGTCCACCAGGCACTGTGGGCACTGCTAAGGAACTATGGGGGGATATTACAAATCAAGCTATCAGTAGAGCTGAAATTAATGCACCACATAGAAAAAGAATAGTTTGTATGGCAGTTACTGCTAAAGATACGCGTGATAGAGGACGTCCATCATCATGGTCAGCTTCTATAGATAGTATAACTTCAGGTGCTCATAATGAAGACAACACTAAAAGACTATTTATTGTAAGTGCTGGCAACTGTTATGATTTTAATCATACTTCTCGTTATCCAAGTTCACAGACAACAGACTCTATACATGATCCAGCACAATCTTGGAACGCACTAACGGTGGGTGCATATACCTCCATGAATATTATTACAGATCCAACTTTAGCTGGATATGTGCCAGTAGCTCCAAAAGATGGACTGTCCCCATTTACAACTACATCATATGATTGGGATAATAAATGGCCTATTAAACCAGAAATTGTAATGGAAGGTGGCAATACAGCCTGTGACGGAAGTGGTTTTAGTGTAGAATGTGAAGACTTAGCATTATTATCAACAAATTTTCAACCAACTACTGCTCATTTTTCACACTTTAATATGACTAGTTTATCTACTGCAAGAGCTTCTTGGTTTGCTGCAAAAATACAAGCACAATATCCTGAGTTTTGGCCCGAAACAATACGTGCACTTATGATACATTCAGCTAAATGGACAAATCAACTTATTAGTCAATTTGGAATCAACATGAGCAGTAAAAGTGATATTAGAAGCTTATTACGTATTTGTGGATATGGTGTGCCTTCTTTGCAAAGAGCCTTATATAGTGCATCAAATTCATTAACTTTAATTTCTGAAGCATATATACAACCATTTTTCAAAGATGATGGTAGATACAAGACTAAAGATATGCACCTATATGATTTACCATGGCCAAAGGAAGATTTACTCTATTTAGAAGACGATACAGAGGTTGAAATGCGCGTTACTTTATCATATTTTATAGAACCTGGGGCAGGTGAAATAGGTTGGAAAAATAAATATCGCTATGCCTCACATATGCTTCGTTTTGAATTAAATTCCCCTGGAGAATTAAAAGATGAATTTACTCGAAGAATAAATACCGCCGCAAGAAACGAAGAAAATGGGCATCCAGGTACTGAAAGTACCTCAAATCACTGGGTTATAGGTTCAAACAATAGAAACAAAGGTTCTATACACTCTGATATCTGGAAAGGTACCGCTGCTGAATTAGCAGATTCCAATCTAATAGCTGTTTATCCAGGTATTGGTTGGTGGAAAGAACGAAATCATTTGCACAAATGGAATTCTAATACTAGATATTCATTAATAGTTTCAATATCTACTACATCTACAGAGGTCGATCTTTATACGCCAGTAGAAACACAAATTAAAGTTGCTACAGCTATAGAAGTTTAGTTATTCAACTGTCTTATATCTCTTAAAAACTCCATTTTGCTATATTGTTTTCGTAAACAATAAAGTTTACTTTTGGTGGCAGTATATTGTTTAGATTCTCAACATGGGAAAAAGACAAGAAAAGAACTACGACAAGACACCAGGTTTGTTATTATCCTTCGCGATGCACTAAAACTGCTTCTCAAGAATTTGAGGTTAATTTAAAAAGGCAAAAGTTTCCGCAACAAAATATGGATATGAGAATCTGCTTGATTTACTAGAAGAAATTGATTTGTTTGTAATGAAAGCTAAGAAAGGGTCGTGCACATCTGTTATTTGGGATAAGAGAATGCAAAATAATACTTGAATAGAATGCAGATAACATATTTAAATTTGTAACTAAATTTTTACACTTTATATGTAATTAATATTTTTTAAAATAAAATTTTATTTATTATTAATTACATATAAAGGTGGACTGTATACATGAACAGTATCATTGTTAGAAATTTATCAAAAATACGAATTATGAATAACTTGTCAAAAACTGCATTCGCAGAAAAAATGGGCATTACTAGACAAACTTTTAATAAGATTGAAAATGGAGCCGACCTAAAATGGGATAATATGGCTAAGCTTCGTTTGAACTTAGGAGTTGACTTAAATGCACTGGTATTGGATGAATACATATTCAAAAAGCCCGTAGATGATGTTAAACAAGGCAGCATTTTACATGAATTATTTAATGATTTCATTGCATATGATCTAAATCCTGATTTAATACGCCGTGAGATTATTGCGGCAATACTTAAGAAAACTATGCTCAATAAACCATGGTTGATGAAAATTTTAAAATTTCAAAACAACAGATTAATTATTGAATTTATGCAAATTCTTACGATTATTTCAAAGCAGAATCATACTAAGCTCACGATGAGAAAAAAAGGAAAAAAAATTCTAGAAGAAACAATCAACAAACACAAAGCAGATTCCTTTGATAAATATGTTAAAAAACACCTTTTAAAGCAACTAAACCTGCTTAATGACATGGACTGCTATTATCTTATTTCTCACCCACAAATTGCATTACAAATATTAACCAATAGTATAAATAAAATAGATAGGGAAGCTCTAAAATACTTTGGTTGTGAAATTTTTCTCGAAGATAAAAAATTTATAAATTAAGATATAACCTTTTTCTTTATATGCGATATCAAAAATTTGTGCTCTCTGTGCTTTTCTAAATCTATCATTAAAAGCCAAAACATTACAATACTAAAACCAAGGAGCCTTCTCCAAGACCTCTTTCCGTTTCTCCCAATCACTCATATAAAGTGATAAATAATTATAAAATCCTTTAGAATGGTTTGGATAAATCAAGTGAGCCAACTCATGAAAAACAACATATTCAATACATTTTTTTGGTTTTTTAATAAGCTCTATATTGAGATTTATATATGATTTATGAGGGTTACAGCTTCCCCATCTTGTTTTCATTTGCCTTATTTTAATATCTTTTATCTCTTGTTTTACGATTTTGTTAAACTCTTGCAAGATGTTAAAAAAATGCAGTAGTGCTTTTTCATAATACCATTCATACACTAAGTTTTGTTTTTTTGTTTTATCATTTTTGTTTTTTACATAAATCTCTAAATAGCCTCTTTGGAGCTTAACGCTCTCTTTTTTCGACTCTATAACTTTGAGTCTATAACTTCTCCCAAGATATTGAAAATCCTCGCCACTGACATACTCTTTCTCATTAACCTGAAACGATGCAAAAAATTCTCTTTTTTTTTTGATCCATTTAGCTCTTTTTTTCACTATAAATTCTATATGCTTATCACTTGTAATTTTTGGAGCACTTATGCTTACTTCGCCGTTTGGCTTGACTTTTAGAGTAATATTTTTGACATCTTTTTTAGTGATCTGAATATTTTCAAGCATAAAAACTTATCCCAATACCTCTAATTGTCTGATAAATCTTCTCTTTGTTATCAATTCTAATATCGTATTCATCTTCTATGTCCCAAAGAACATCTTCCATAGCACTGGTAATTTCATTTTCGACATCTTTATTTTTATGCCATTCAGGTTTCTTTGAAGCTTCTTTATAAATCTCATCAAATTTTAGAGTCAAGCTTTTGACTATTATCTCAAAATCCACCACTTCTAAACTACCTAAAATATCATTCAAATTGTCATAAATGGCAAGTAGAGTTTTTTTGTTTTCAAACTCTTTTGGATATTTGTCCGGATTGGGTTTTGCTATACCAGTAATAAGATCTTTTAATTGTTTTGCTTTTGCTAATTTTTCCTCTTCACTGAGCCTTTTAGCTTTATATTCATTGATTACATCTTCAATCTGCTGTGCTATAGATTTATAAAATGCTGGATTTGATTCCATTTTTTCTTTCACAACAGCACTTACTGCACTTAAGATTGTGTCAGCTTTTGCACTTTTACCCTCAACTCTTTGCACCTCTTCTTCAAACTCTGTTTCAAAAATATTTACAAGCCGAGTCAGCTCATTCACCTCTTTGGCACTTACAAAAGTATCAAGTAGCTTTTGCATCTGCTCTTCATATTTTCCAAAGTCACAAGTTTCATGGTATCTTAACTGCACTACCTTTCTGAGTTCATTGTAAAATTTAATTTTTTTCTTATAAAGCTTGATTTCATTCTCGCTTA
>NZ_JACUTS010000075.1 GCF_014859695.1 Sulfurimonas sp.
GTTGTTGAGAGCTCATGTGAGATAGAAGCGTTTTCGCTTGAGGATTGTTTGGAGATGTCTATGAGCTCTTTTAGCTCTCTCATTAAGTTGTTGAAACTTTTAGCCATTTGGGAGAGCTCAAGTGGAGCGTTTTCATCCACAAGAAGAGTGAGATTTTTATTGTTTCCTATGTTTGCAAGTGTCTCTTTAAATCTCTCTATCGGCTTTACTACGCTTCTGTTTATCAAAAACAGAGCAACTGCAATTATTACCACAAGAAGGAGAATAGAGTCTATGGCAAGAGTATCTCTTATGCTGTTTGGAACCTCAAGAACCTCTGCTTCGTCTATCTCAGAGAGTATTGCCCACTTGAAATCTTCGCCGATATTTATTGTGCTAAAAGAGGAGAGCACGGAATTGCCGTTGTAATCAACTACTATTTTAGTATCTGTTTTGCCCAAGAGAGCTTCTTTAGACGCCTCAGTATCAACAGAACCTGTAGCAGGATCTGCAAAAGATGCTTCAAGAGAGTGGTTTTTTGGGTCTAAAAAACTATCACTTCTCATAAGCTTGTCGGATCCTACCAGATAATCCTCTTGAGATTTACCATACCCCTTTCGGTACTGCATAATGTTTTTAATTGCATCATTATTGATTTTAAATACCAAAACAGCCTTTACTTCAGCATTTACCACTATAGGCGTTGCTATAAACATGGCAGGTAAATTTCCATCGGCTGAATAAGGTCTCATGTCAATAAAAGTCGGGCGACTGTTTTGCAAGCTCTCTTTATAAACTTGGCTAAGAGCGCTATCTTTTAGGGGACCGTATGTAAGGTTTGTACCGTAGTCGGACTCTTTTTTAGCGGAGTATATAACATGCCCATGTTTTGCCCCGATGACATAAATATCGCTATATCCATACTCTTTTAAATATTTTTGAAAATATACCTCATGCGGAAGCCTCTCCTCTTTTGCAGATGGATCATTTACCGGAAAAGGCTCATTTTCTTTTACTTCCAAGTCATCATAAACGCTTAAAAGATCCCAGGTAATGTTTTGAAGGTTATTACTATTTGCCAAGACATCAATATCTCTTATGCAGTCTCTAAAAAAAGCTTCAATCTGAGACTTTTTCAAATCTCTGAGGGCAGTTAAATTTGCGTAGCTGCTCTCTAGCAGAGCAGCTTTGCTTTTTGAACTTGCTATATATGTCGCTACTGCCCCAAGGAGCGTTAACGAGAGGGTTATAAGCAGTAAAACCTGGATTTTAACGGAGAGTTTTTTCATATCTATAAATAGCCTTGTCTTATTTTTATGTTGAATTGTATAAATCAATTATTACAGAACCATTACGTTATATATGTCAATTTGTCATATATTTAATATCTTCAAAACTATAAGTGTATAATTCTTCAAATACCTTAAAAAGGCTAAAAAATATGTCCAAAAAAAAGATTCTCTTTGAGTGCCAGCACTGTGGATTAACAACTCCAAGATGGATGGGAAAATGCACAAACTGCGGAGCTTGGGACTCATTTGTAGAGCTTAACGAACATCAGCAAGAAGTTGCAAAACAGACAAAATCAGCCTCTGGCTCATCTTCTAAAGCACAAAGCATCAACGATATAAAAGAAGAGGAGATATTTAGGTTTAGTTCCGGAAGCATAGAGCTTGACATGGTGCTTGGCGGGGGTGTTGTTCCCGGTTCACTTACTCTCATCGGCGGAAGCCCCGGTGTTGGAAAATCGACTCTGCTTTTAAAAGTCGGCGGCGACATAGCTTCAAGCGGACAAAATGTTCTTTATGTGACAGGAGAGGAGTCTGCAGGGCAGATAAAACTTCGTGCAAATCGACTAAGTGCAAATCATGACTCTCTGTATCTTCTTAGCGAAATACGACTTGAGCAGGTAATAGTTGAGCTTGAACATCGCAATTATGACTTTATAATTATCGACTCCATTCAGACACTCTACTCAGAAAACATCTCATCGGCTCCTGGTTCCGTAACGCAGGTAAGGCAGATTACTTTTGAGCTGATGCGCATCGCAAAAGACAAAAATATCGCCATCTTCATCATAGGGCATATAACAAAAGAGGGGTCAATTGCCGGTCCGAGAGTTTTGGAGCACATGGTAGATACGGTTTTATATTTTGAGGGCGACTCTTCACAGGAGCTAAGAATTCTTAGAGGATTTAAAAATCGTTTTGGACCGACAAGCGAGATAGGAGTTTTTGAGATGAAGGGCGACGGACTTGTCTCCGCCACTGATGTAGCCTCCAGATTTTTCAATCGCAACTCAGAGCAGGCAGGTTCTGCTTTGACGGTTATCATGGAGGGTTCGCGCCCTATCATACTTGAAGTTCAAGCGCTTGTTTCTGAGTCTCACACTGCAAACTCAAAGAGGCAGGCTACAGGCTTTGACACAAATAGACTCAACATGTTGCTGGCACTCTTAGAGAGAAAACTGGAAATCCCTCTCTCTGGATATGACGTATTTATAAATATTACAGGCGGCATAAAGATAAACGAGACATCAGCAGACTTGGCAATTTTGGCGGCGATTATAAGCAGTTTTAGAAATCGTGCCATCTCCAAACAGACCGTCTTCATAGGCGAAGTCTCTCTTGTGGGCGATGTAAGAGAGGTTTATGCAATGGATACACGGCTTAAAGAAGCAAGTATGCAAAATATCTCAAAAGCGCTTATCTCTAAAAAACCTCTTGAGAAGTCAACTATGAAAATATTTATTGTCGATGAAGTTACAAAACTACTGGAGTGGTACTGATAATGCCCATATTAAAATCCGCTTCAACCTATTCATTGTATAATCCTAAAAATCAAAAAAGGAACCAACTATAATATGGACGCTAAAGTAAGAAGCGAAGAGAAATTTGCAAAGTTATCAATCGCATACAGTGGAAAAGAAGAGGGAAAGTTGGTCTGTTCAACGATCGATGAGATAACTTCTAAATACAAAACAAAACCAGAGACATACACATGTAACATATCTAACAACAGAGAAGTTGTTGTAATCGAGTACCAAGATGACATAGATCGTGAGGCTGGAGCTGTCTTTGAAAAGATTATCAAAGCTCTAAATATAACAATTTGTGATTAATAGCAGTTGCTTATAAAATAATATTTTTTTTGATATACTAGCAAAATAAAAATCAAGGAAGCCCCATGCCCAAAGAAGAGAGCAAAGAAGAGAATAAAGAGGAAAAGAAAAAGTCAAGCAAGCTGTTAATGATTGTAATTGTTGCTGTTTTAGTACTTATCGTCATAGGTGGTGCGATAGTCACTGTTCTTCTCTTAAGTGATGATGAAAAAACCCAGAGTGCACAGCAAGCCGCTGCCCCTCAAGCTCAAGAACAAAGGACTTCATATAGGGATGCAAGAAACTCTGAAGATATGGTCTCTAGAAAACTAAGTGAAATTGGCACCTTGTACCCGCTTGATACTTTCACGGTCAACTTAAAGAGTGATGCAGGTCGCCGTTACCTAAAAGCTACCATCTCACTTGAGCTTGACGGAAAACAGTTGGGTGTTGAGCTTGACAACAAATCACCTGTTATAAGAGACAGAATTATCAGGATTTTAACATCTAAAACACTAGAAGAGATATCTTCAAAAAAAGGTAAGCAGAAAGTCTCTGAGCAGATTGTCGATACGCTAAACTCAATGATTACAGACGGAAACGTAAGAAGTGTATATTTTACAGAGTTTGTCATACAGTAGATGATAGGCATAGACCTCATAAAAACATCTCGCATGAGAGGGTTGATTGAGCGCTTTGGAGAGAAGGCTCTTTGCAGGTTTCTCTCTAAAGAAGAGATTGCACTTGTAAAAAACTACAAAACTGCTTCGGGCTTTTGGGCTGCCAAAGAGGCGTTTTCAAAAGCTCTTGGAGTCGGAATAGGTTCTGAGTGCGGTTTTCATGACATAGTCATCTATAAGAGTGAAAACGGAGCTCCCCACTTAAGAGTATCAAAAAAACTTTTGGAAAAATTCAACATTTCAGATTTAAGCCTCTCCATAACACATGACGGAGAGTACGCCATAGCAGTTGTGGCAATACAGACGAATTAAAATCAGCCTCCGCCCACAAAATCAAGTAACTCAACCTTATCCATATCCTTTAAAATACAACTCTCCCAATTATCCTGTTTTACTATCTCCATATTTAGAGCAGCTGCCATTACCTTGCCATCAAGGTTAAGCTCTTCAATAACTCTCTTTAAAGTTATGTTTTGCGGGAGCTCTTTTGTGTCACCATTAATTATAAGTTTCATTTATTCTCTTTTTTTAAAATAATATCTTATTTTCTTGAACATTCGGTGAATTAAAAGATATAATTATTTTATCAAAAATTCAAAAAGTGATTAATATGTTAAATTCCAAAGAGTTATTGGCACGTACCAAAGGTTTATCCATCCTCTTTGCTGAGGATCATGATGATTTAAGAGACAACACAAGAGAGATTTTAAAGACATTTTTCTATCAGGTTGACAGCGCAGCGAACGGCGAAGAGGCCATTAGGAAATATAAAGAGTTTTATCAAACAAAGTTTAAACACTACGATATTATTCTCTCAGATATTCAGATGCCACGCATCAACGGAGTTGAACTCGTAGAGAGTATCTACGAAATCAACCCCGACCAGATCGTTATAATAGTATCAGCCTATGATGACTCTAAATATCTACTGCCTTTAATCAATCTCGGCATTGAGCAGTTTATAAAAAAACCTATAGACTATCAAGATCTATTGAAAGTTCTCTTCAATGCCGCTAAGAAACTCGGGACATCAGAGACACAAAATAGCACAAGCAAAGGTATATCGCAGATAAAGCTAAATGGTTCGTGCACGTTTAACAAAGATACAAATATACTTCTTGTAAACGGAAATATGATGACATTGACAAAATATGAGATTATATTTTTGCAGCTCATTAGCGACAAGATAGGCGTTATTTATTCAAATGAAGATATTACAAACCACTACAACGCACTTAATGAAAGTTTAGATATTGTAAACATAAGAAAACTGGTCTCAAAACTCAGAAAAAAACTTCCCGAAAACTCTATTGAGAGCATCTATGGAATTGGTTACAGGATGATACCGATTCTACACTAAAGTCTGAAATTTCTACTTTTCTTCAACGTGTTTTAGCAGCGCACTATGCACGAAACCATTGCTGCTTAAAATGATATGCTCATCAAGGCTATAAGCTTCACCCTTTTCGTTCGATATCTTCCCAAGAGCCTCTTCAACGATCAATACCCCTGCCGCCACATCCCAAGGCTTAAGATTGCACTCATAGTACGCTTCAAACTTGCCACATGCAACATAACACAGATCAATCGACGCGGCGCCTGTTCGGCGAATATCTCTGGTTACAGGAAGAAGATTTGCTATCGTGCGAAGCACCCACTCATAATCCTCTCCCTTTTTGACTTTAGTGTAGGGAAATCCGGTAGCAATCAACGACTGCTGGAAGTCACGCTGTTTTGAAACAAAAATCGGCTTGGCGTTTAAAAATGCACCCCTGCCCCGCTCTGCACTGAAACACTCATCCAAAACAGGATTGTAAACTACTCCGGCAATTGGCTTGCCATCTTCCCACATCCCCACAGATATAGCACAAAACGGCAATCCGTGGATAAAGTTGGTAGTACCGTCAATCGGGTCAATATAGATTGCTTTTTTAGGATACGTAATCTCTTTCGTACTCTCTTCCCCGACTATCTCAAAATCTCTAAATGCTTCCTGCAGACTTATGCTCAAACGCTTCTCTATAGCCACGTCATACTCTGTAACGAGATCAACCGTGCCTTTGTACTGCACTTTTTTCTCAGCGTGATAACCTTGTAAAAAAAGTTCACGACACTCCATAACGATGTTTATAAGTTTTTCTCTAATCATAATGAGATTGTATCATTTTGTATCGAAAATAATTGAAATAATTCTCTTAATAAATAGTGTTAATATAAATATCTTTATTTAAGAGATTTGCTATATAATTAAGGTAACTCAATAAAAAGGTGAAATGTCATGAAAAAAGATGAAATGATTAAAGAGGCGAAAAAACAGTTAGTTAGGTTCCAAAAAGAGATAGATGAGATTAAAGAAACAAGCTCACATCTAAGTGAAGAAGCCAAAAAAAAATTTGACATAAGCGCAAAAGAGCTAGAGGCTCTCTATAATGATGCACACACAAAATTTGACGCTCTTTCAAACAAGGCAGAAGAAAACTTCAAAGACGTAAAAGAGTTTGTAGAGTTGACAAATAAAGCTCTAAAACACTCTTTTAACTACTTTATGTCGCATTACAAAAAGAAAGAAGTAGAAGCTGATAAATCAACTAAAGTCTCGAAAAAATAAGTTTTAACGAGACTTCTTAACTTCTTACTTACTTTTACAACTCTCCCCTAAAGGCACTATCCAAGATGGAAGCTTTCAGGGCTTTGAGGCTAGCCATCTTCTCTTTTTGTAGCTGCTTTATTTTTTCTATTTTTTGAGAAATATCATCTAAGTATGCTACTACTTTTTGTTGGATTTGGAGGGGTGGTGTTGCTATTTTAATTTCTTTTAGATTGGTTGCATTAACATTTGGTTGTGCTCCACCAACTTTAATTGTATTTAATTGAGTCCAGTACTTTGGAGAATGACAAAAATAAAATAAAAAAGTTGAATTCATGTCATCACTAGGTTGAATTCTTATTAAGTAAGAAGCAAATACAGATACAAAATCTAAATCAAATAATGCAACTTTTCCAGCAGTAGCACCACTACGAGCTACCAATATGTCACCTTTAGAGAGTTTAAACCTGTTTAATTCTTTGTCTTCGATATTTACATATACAAAATTATCTTTAAATTTTCCATTTTCGTTTATATCTGTAATACGAATAAAGACAGCATTTCCCTTATCTTTAGCACTATCTGTATATCCATATCTAATATTTAAACTAACATCATCAAAGGACTTAGTTGAATACTTCTCTTCCAATTCTCTAAAAACATCATTCAGAACACTTCCCATAAATGCGTTGGCTTCGTCCATGTTTTTTTGATGCAGGGCTATTGATCTGTCTATTTTTTCAAAGAGCAAATCCAATTTTGAAACTATTCTCTGTTGTTCTTGGAGTGGCGGAATAGCAAAAAACATTTGTTTAACTAATTTAAAGTGTCTGCTATATCCCAATGATTCTATTTTTTTTGATAAAAATTGAAAATACAAAAATTTTAAATCATATTTGTTTTTATCTTTTTCTTTTAATATTTTTGTTCCATCTGCACCAATAACAAAATCAAAATCAACATATTTAATCTGTCTAGTATGGTCTCCAAAAATAATACAATTGGATTCATTTGAATATTTTTTTTCAATAGAGTTTGTATATCCAATAATAAATTCTTTTCCTTGGTCAATTATTGGTAATAATCCATTTTCTAAATATTCTGTTTTTTGTATTTGATATGGTTTAGAAGTTGGAGTATTAAAAACTTTTGAAAATTCAATCCACTCCCATCCATCAGGAAGCTCATACAACTCACTCATTGATATCTTTCCCAATCAATATAGCCTCAATCTCATCCATCAAATCATTTATTTCGCTATTGTTAAGCTTGATATTTTCAACCAATTCTATCGGTGATTTATGCTCTATCGTCTCATTTTTGTTTGGATTTTTAGCACTAATATCGAACTCTTTTATGTCGTTTACATGTACAATCCAAGAGTTACATGTAAGCGTTCTATCTTGCCACACATCTAAAAACTCTTTGAAGTGTTCGTGCTGAATAGGTTTGTTCTTTGTGAGCTTATAAGGCGGATTTACTTCGTAGTAAAAGATGTCCGAGGTGCTTCCTTTTCTCTCAAAAAAGATGACATTTGTTTTTACGCCGCTGTAGGGCAAAAATGTACCTGCGGGAAGGCTAAGCACGGTATGAACATTGAAACGCTCCAAAAGCTCCTGCTTAACCGACTTAAAAGCGTTGTTTGTTTGAAACAAAACACCCTCGGGGATAACCACGCCGCATTTGCCTCCAAGCTTGAGATGGTTCATCATGTGCTGTAAAAAGAGCAGTTCGGTAGCGTTTGACTTGATGGGGAAGTTCTGCTGGATGTTGTCGTTCTCTTTTCCGCCAAAAGGAGGATTTGCCAAGATGCAGTCAAACCTCTCTTTTTCTTCGAGTCCTCGTATGTCTTTTGTGAGAGTATTTGCTTTTGCGATGTTTGGCGATTCGACTCCGTGAAGTATCATGTTCATTACGCCCATGACATAGGAGAGCGGAGTTTTTTCATTGCCAAAAAATGTCTCTTCGTTTAAAAACTTCAACTGCTCTGTTGAGAGTTCTCGCTGTTTGTTTGCTTTGATGTCAGTGTAGCGTATGTGGTTGTACGCTTCGATGAGAAATCCGCAGCTTCCCACGGCAGG
>NZ_JACUTS010000076.1 GCF_014859695.1 Sulfurimonas sp.
AAGGGCGATAAAATTATCGTTCAAACTCCCGTATATCCACCGTTTTTTCACAGCGTATTGGAGCATGAGAGAGAGCTTTTGAAAAATCCTCTCAAGCAAAGGGATGACGGAAGCTACACATTTGATATAGATGATTTGAAGTCAAAGATAGATGAGAGAACAAAACTTCTGCTTTTGAGTTCTCCGCACAACCCTGTGGGTCGTGTTTGGAGAAAAGAGGAGCTTGAGGAGATACTTGAAGTGTGTCTTGAGCACAACATAGTACTCTTTAGCGATGAGATACATTGCGACCTGATTTACGAGCCAAACAGGCATATACCGTTTGCCTCGCTTAATAAAAAGGCAAGAGATATAAGCGTAACTGCGATAGGAGTCGGCAAGACATTCAACATGGCGGGATTTGCCATAAGCACTATTGCCATACCCAACAAAGAGCTAAGAGCTAAGTTTTTAAAAGTATATAACCGTATCCACTTTGCGCAGGGAAGTTCGCTCTCACATGTTGCTTTTGAGGCGGCGTATAGAGGGGGCAAAGAGTGGCTTGAAGAGCTAAAGGAACATCTTGCAAAAAACTTCTCCATGTTAAAAGAGCTTTGCGATAAATACCCTATAAAAATCACGCCAATAGAGGCCACATATTTGGCTTGGCTTGATTGTAGAGGCTTGGAGTTGCGCGACAAGGAGCTAAGAGAGTTTTTTGTAAAAGAGGCGAAACTCGGTCTTAGTGCGGGGATAAGTTTTGGCAGAGAGGGAAGCGGCTTTATGAGATTGAACTTTGCCGTCGGTTCTGATAAAATGTTGCAAATAATAAAGAATCTAGAAAATGCACTAAAAAAACATAGGAAGCAAAATTGATTGAGATAAATTGGGACGAGTTTAAATTTTTTAAGCAATACAGCGAGAAAAAAGATGATAATTTTGAAGTGCTGTTAGATTTTTTAAAAAGCTACTACAGCATGACAAATATAAAAGAGATGTATGAGACGATGGCAAACGATGACATTGCACAGATGATGCTAAATAAGCGGGAGATACACTCAGTGGAGGAGTTAGAGAAGCATCTCTTTAGAAACTTCAATGTCGCAAAATGATCCAACAAAGATTGCCAAGTTTTTAGCAAAACACCACGTTTTGACTCTGGCTACATCGGATGGACTAGAGCTTAGCGCGTGCAATCTTTTTTATGCCTATGATGCGCAAAAAACCTCATTTGTGGTCGCAAGCAGCGATGAGACTGAGCATATAAAAAATATCTCCAAAAATTCATCAGTAGCAGGAACGGTTGTTCTGGAGACAAAAACTGTCGCAAAGATTGAGGGAGTTCAGTTTAGGGGCGAGTTTTTTGAGCTCCGTGATGAGGAGTTAAAGAGGTTATATTTTAAAACCTTTCCCTACGCTCTTGCTATGAATCCAAAGCTTTGGCAGGTAAAAGTAGACTACTTTAAGTTGACCGACAACACTCTTGGGTTTGGCAAAAAGATTATTTGGCAAGCTTCTTTTCTTTAAACATAGAACAATCACTTCCGCTGCTTTGAAATACGACGATTGAGGGTATTTGAGCTGATTTAAAGCCATAAGCGCGGCATCCGTGAGGTCTTGAAGCCTCCCACGTAACAAAATAGTATTCACATCTTCTACAGTTAATTCTTTTCATATATATCTCGGTTTTAAGTGCGCTATTTTAGCATATTTGGTACAATGCTCTAATAAAATAAAGCAACTAGTTGCGTGAGCCTTATGCTGAATAAAACATAGCGTTCAGAAAAAAATTTAGTTTTTTTCTAAGTCATGCTTTAGCATAGAAGCGTAGATAAAGGAATTACTTCCTTTGTCGTGATAAAATAATGGGAAAAAGGTTCCCTTAAATTTATGAAATAAATTAAAGGAAAAATAGTGGATAAGATATTATTGATGTTGCAGTTACAAGCATCTCTAAATGAGGCAACAAACGGCGATAAATGGACTGAGGGAATCACTAAGAATGGCAAGGTAATTAACTGGAGACGCTGCATCTATATGGAGTGCGCGGAGATGATAGACTCTTTTACATGGAAGCATTGGAAAAACATTAACCAAGAAGCAGATTGGGATAATCTTCAGGTTGAGGTTGTGGATGTTTGGCACTTTATTATGAGTCTGGCGATAGAGAACTACTCACAAACCCTAAGAGGGCAGGTTGAAGATCTGGCGATAAACATCTCAGAGTCTGAGAGTTTTAAAAAGATAGATACCCAAGAAGAGTTCTTTGCAGGGCAGGATGAGACTATAGAGATGATAGAGTCGATTATGATAGATACGCTCTCAAGAGGTCTGCTTGACCTTGAGAAACTTATATCAGACTTTTTTGATTTAGTGATTATGAGCGGACTTAACCTAGAGAGCCTCTATAAGCTTTATGTAGGAAAAAATATCTTAAATCAGTTTAGACAAGACAACGGTTATAAAGATGGAACATATATTAAAGTTTGGGCGGGGGAGGAGGATAACGTTGTTATGAAGAAAATTTTAGAGCAAAACAGCGATATAAAACCTGATGATCTCTATAAAGAGCTTACCAAACTCTACTTGGCGTTAAATAAGAGCTAGTGTTTGAGCAATATATTAGAAGTTGAAAATCTATCGTTTGGATATAAAAAAGAGCTGCTGCTTTTTGGGAATCTATCGTTTTCTCTGAAAAAAGGGGAGATAAAAGCGATAGTAGGAGCCAGCGGGGCGGGAAAGAGCACTATCTTTGAGCTAATTCTGGGCAATCTAAAACCTCTTAAGGGGAGCATTAAAAGCTCCTTCTGCTCTGAGGTTTTTCAAGATCCCTACAGCTCTTTTCATCCAAGCTATACGCTCTTAAATCAGATAAAAGATGTGGCAAAAGTTGATGAGATTGAACCATACTTAAAAAATATAAACCTTGATTATGAACTGCTTTTAAAACTGCCTCATGAACTCTCAGGCGGACAGCTTCAGCGTGCCTCAATTCTGCGTGCCATGCTTATGAAACCTGAGCTGCTTCTGCTTGATGAGCCTACTTCCGCACTTGACAATGTTATCCAGTTAGAGGTTATGAGTATGCTTGTAAAACATCTTGATAGAATGGGGATGCTTCTTATTACGCACGATTTAGATTTGGCAAAATGGTGCGCTGATGAGATTATTATGCTTTGAGAAAATACTTTACTATATAAAAACCGCCACCAGCCATAAATATGGTTCCAAAAGCGTTAAGAGATATATTAAGCAGTGCTAAAAGAATATGTCCGCTGTTTAAGAGGAAAAAACTCTCTATGGCAAAAGTTGAGTAGGTGGTGAGTGCTCCTAAAATTCCTGTTGAGAGGAAAGACTTTGCATGCACAGAGAATATGGTCGTATACATAAAGTAGGCTATTAGCATACCCATTAAAAAACTGCCGATTAGGTTTACTCCAAGTGTTCCATAGGGGAGGTCATGAGGCACTCTGTGGGAGATGAGACCGTTAAAGTAGGCTCTAAGAACAGCGCCGATAAAACCGCCGCTACCTATGGCTAGGATTGTTTGCCAGCTCATTATCATACACCTTTTGCATTTTTACTTTTAAATCATTTAACCAGTTCTCATCACTTTTGTCTGCCACAAACGACTCTAAAAAGATTGCTTTTATTCGCCCCGGTCTATAGTAAAAATTTTTTATATTGTAGTATCTTGATGTCTGCATTAAAACCACGGGCTGAACACGGAGTTTGTAGGCGTCGGCTACAATTTTTGCTCCTGCTTTAAATGGCAGCATGGTATCTTCTGTGGAGCGTGTTCCCTCAGGAAACATTGTTATGACTCCTTTTGTTTTAAGAACGCGCTTTGCATCTTTTAGAAGTTTTATAAGTGACGTTTTGCTCTCTCTAGAAACTGCTATATCTTGCGACATTCTCAGAATCAAACCAAAGAAAGGAAGATCAAAAAGCTCTTTTTTTGCAACCCAAGTAATGTCTCTTGAGGTAATTGTCTCCATTATGACAATATCTAAGTCGCTCTGGTGGTTTACTAAAAACATCTGAGCCTCAGGATCCTCTTTGCCTTTAACTTCAACTGTGAAAAATATACCTATTCTAATAAGCCAGGCAGAGAGTTTTCTGCTGTATGGCCTAGGCAGAATGTGGAATGTAAGTAACATAATAGTAAGCGAAGTAGCAATTATAATAGTTGCAAAAAGCCAATTAACGTGAGCAAATATCTTCATTTTTTATCCAACCTACCTTTTCATTCTCAAGACGTACTTTTATCCAACCATCTACCTCATTCTCTTTTTGGAGATGATAGCTCTCTTGAGCAGTCTCAAATATTGTTCCGTTATAAAGAGGAAGAAGATAGATGTTTGACCCCTCATTTAAACACACCTCTTTTGAAGGAAGACCCGTATATATTATATATGTCAGCGGAAAAAGAATAAAAAGAAGATAGATATACTTTTTTCTCCACAAAATAATAACAGAAGCGATTACCGCTACCGCGCCCGCTATTGCCATTTTTAGCATCTCTCGAGATTGATCTTTTGGTTTCAGATCGCTTTGTGTTGCAACGCTGTCATCATCTACTACAATCGGTATATATATAGGGATAAATCTGTTTTTTTCTAAATTAAAGTATGAAAATGATAGATTTTCCAAATTTTTGTCTATTACTGCATAGTATGTTATTTTTGAGTCAAGGTATGATTCGCTAGCAGACTCAATCCCCTGTTTATAGGCACCGTGTAACTTAAGAACAGAGATATCACAGTTTGTAGCAGCGGCTACAAACACTACTATATTGCGTGCATTGTCATAGCTTGTGGTCTTGTACTCTAGTATCTCAAATGAGTTTGCTACTATATTTGAGAAATCTTTTTTAGGATTTAGTGAAACAACATTCAATTTTTGACCAAGAAGAGCAGTGCTTCTGTAAACTTCGTCGTTATTGCCTATGAGGGTTGCGGTAAAATCCGGAAGTCTAATGCTCTGTGAAGTGGCTAGGAAATGAAAAGTTTCATAGAAATATTTGGAATCTTTTTTTCTTTTTGGAAAGTCACTCAAGAACTTTAAGCCTTCTGAATTAGAGAGCGTATAGGAGATGTCCATAAAATCTTTAACGGTAGAGAGACTCTTGATGGTTACGGTAAATATCTCGCCTTTTAAAACTCTTGAGGGAACCTCTTCATAGCTTAGATAGATTACCTTTGGGAGACTTCGTATCTCCTCTTGGGCAATAAAAGTTGTTTGGTTAATATTCTGGGAATCGGTATAGCTACTTGTATCTGAACTCTGCGTTGCATTTGCAAGCGAGGCACTAAAGATAAAAAAGCATGCTAATAGTAAGAGTCTCACGCTTTTAAAAACCCTTGAAGCATCTTGATGCCGTCACTACTTCCAAGAAGACTCTCCATAGCTCTCTCAGGGTGTGGCATAAGACCAAAAACGTTTCTCTCTTTGTTGCAGATACCGGCAATAGAGTCTACGCTTCCGTTTGGATTTTTATCATCCCCGTTTGCATCGCAGTACTTTAGAAGAACCTGATTGTTGTCGTATAGCTCTTTTAATCCATTCTGATCTATGTAGTAGTTTCCGTCATGGTGAGCAATTGGGATATTAACGACATCGCTGTTATCTAGTTTTTCTAAAAAGATATTATCATTGCTGATAACTTTTAGATGATGGTGCTTTGAGATAAAGTGCAAGCTCTCGTTTCTCTTAAGAGCACCCGGAAGCAATCTCGCTTCGGTTAGCACTTGAAATCCGTTGCAAATTCCCAAAACTTTTCCGCCGCTCTTTGCATACGCAGTTACTGCCTTCATAACAGGAGAGAATTTTGCAATAGCACCGCTTCTTAGATAATCTCCGTAGCTAAATCCTCCGGCAACCACTAAAAGGTCGGTGTCGGCTGGAACACTCTGCGACTTGTGCCACAAAATCTCTGTCTTAGCACCAAGTTTCTCAAAAGCATATTGCGCATCATACTCGCAGTTTGTTCCGGGAAACTGTAAAATAGTTACTTTCATTTTACCAGCTCTATATTGTAATCTTCAATTACCGTGTTTGCAAGAAGCTCTTCGCACATCTTTGTAACATCTGCCATCGCCTTTGTCTCATCACTCTCATCAAGATTTAGTACTATCTGCTTTCCTACACGAACATCGCTAATATTGTCAAAGTGCAGAGACTCTAGCGCATGATACACGGCTTTTCCCTGAGAATCTAAAACACCCGCTTTTAAAAATACGTTTACTATAACTTTCATCATCTCTACTTCCCCAAAATTCTATTTAAAACTTGCTCATAAGCAACAGTTAGTCCGCCTAAACCTTGGCGAAATCTATCCTTATCCATCTTCTCACCGCTTGCCACGTCCCAAAAACGGCAATTATCAGGGCTGATCTCATCTATAAGAATGATATTGCCGCTGCTCTCTTTTCCGAACTCAAGTTTAAAGTCCACTAGATTAAGACCTTTGTCTGCAAAGTAAGGCTTAAGAATATCATTTATCTGTCTTGCCATACGGCGAAGTTTATCAAGCTCATCTTGAAAATCAACTAAACCAAGGATTAATGCATGCTGGTCATTTAGCTTAGGGTCACCCAAAGCGTCATTTTTATAGTCAAACTCAACAAGCGCAAAAGGGAGAACGGTTCCGTCTTTGATGCCGAGATTGCGGCTTAAGCTTCCAGTTGCAATGTTGCGAACGATAACTTCTATGAGAATAACCTTTGTCTTTTTATGCAACATGTGATTGTCGTCTAACATCTTTATGAAGTGAGTCTGTATACCCTCTGCCTCTAAGAGCTTAAAAAGTTCGGTTGAAATCTTGTTGTTAAGCGCGCCTTTGCCTGCTTCACTTGATTTTTTCTCACCGTTAAATGCGGTTAAATCATCTTTAAACTCTGAGATAAGAAGATTTTCATCATCAGTTGTAAACAGTTTTTTTGCCTTTCCCTCGTAGAGCAGCTCTCTCTTTTGCATCTTTTTATAGTCCTTTTGTAATGATTAATGCTTTTAAAATATCAACACCAACTTTTAGCTGCATGTCTTTGTTTATAATCTCATCTGTTATGATATATTTTGAGTCTTTTTGCGCCTCTTCCTCTTCTTTTTTACCGTCAACTTTCTCTAGTTCTTCTTCTAAATGCTTCTTTAAGTCAGCCTCTTTTATTGCAAATTCATTTTTATGCGTTGTAACTTCACCGGGAAATACTTCTATATCCGGTTTTACTCCAAGTGCTTGGATGGTTCTTCCGCTTGGAAGGTAGTATCTTGCAATGGTTAGCTTAATAGCTTCCTCATCTGTTATAGGAAGAACTACCTGAACACTCCCTTTTCCAAATGTGTTTTGACCTACAACGATAGCGCGTTTATGGTCTTGGAGCGAACCGCTTACAATTTCGCTCGCACTTGCACTTCCGCCGTTTACTAGCACAACCAACGGAACATCGGTTATGGTATTTTGAGATTTTGCGGAGTATGTCTCATCGTCGGCTTTGTTTCTCCCCTTCTGTGAAACGATATCTCCATCATCTACAAAAAGGTCTACAAGACCGACCGCTTGGTCAAGAAGTCCTCCTGGATTGTTTCTCAAATCAAGAACAACTCCTTTTGTCGTCGGCTTTCTCTTTTTTATCGCTTTTGTAACATCATCTACCACTTTTTTGTCAAAACTTGTTACGCGGATATATTGAATGTCATTGCCTATAGATTTTGCATATACGGACTCTATGGTAATTACTCCTCTTACTATATTTATAACTAGAGGCTTGCTCTCTCCCTCTCTGACAACCATTAACTCAATGGGAGTGCCGACTTTTCCTCTCATGATGGAGACCGCTTCATCAATCGTCATGCCGAGTGTGGACTCTTTGTCTATTTTTAAAATGATATCACCGGCTTTGATGCCTGCTTTGTCCGCAGGAGTACCTTCTATGGGCGCAATAACCGTAAGTGCACCGTCTCGTACGCCTACAGTGATGCCAAGACCGCCAAATTCACCGTTTGTTTGGACTTTTAAACTTTTATAATCTTTTTGAGAGAGATAGTTTGAGTGAGCGTCTAAGTTACCCATCATCCCCTCAAGCGCCTTGTCCATCAACTCTTCAATAGTAACATCATCCACATTGTACTGCTCAACAATGCTTATGACTTTTGTGAACTTTGCTAAAGACTCAAGTCTAGAAGCCTCTTTGCTCTTTTTGTTTTCATCTGCGGAGGCAAGAAGGTTTGTAGAAAACACTAACGCTAACGCAACCGTTACCGAGGCAAAACCAAGAGTAAGCAACTTTTTGTTTTTCATTATTTTTCCTGTATTAATTAAAAAGGACATTATAGTAAAAAGCTGTTTAAATAACAACTTTGTTTAGGGCGCCTC
>NZ_JACUTS010000077.1 GCF_014859695.1 Sulfurimonas sp.
GAGTCGGGCATAAGTACATTTAGGGACAGCGGCGGGCTTTGGGATGAGTACGATGTCAGCGTTGTTTGCAACTACGACAGCATGCAAAAGCACGAAGATGTAACCATAGAGTTTTACGACAAAAGAAGAGCGGAGCTAGAGAGCAAAGAGCCAAACTACGCACACAAAAGAGTAGCCGAACTAAAGAACATGTACAAAAAAGAGATAGCGGTTATTACTCAAAATGTGGACAATCTTTTTGAAAAAGCAGGACTTAAATCCGAGGATGTTATTCATCTGCACGGCTTTTTGACACAGCTTAGATGTCAGGACTCATATTGCGAGAAAGTTTTTGACATAGGTTATAAAAGCCAAAAAGAGTTTAACGGCGGAAGATGTCCTGCATGTAACTCAAAACTTAGACCTAACATCGTCTTTTTTGGCGAATCTGCGCCCATGTACGAGGAGCTAAACAGACATATTCAAGATTGTGAACTCTTCGTTGTCATCGGCACAAGCGGCAATGTCATAGGCGTAAATACAATGGCGCAGTTTGCTACAAGGTCGATTTTAAACAACTATGAGCCTAGCAGTGCCATAGATGATGCCTACTTCTCAAAAGTGCTCTACAAAAAAGCGACCGAAGCCGTTGATGAGATATCGCAGGAGATAGAGAGTTTTTTAAGTTAGGGATCTTCTTTTATAGTACTGATACCGTTAAAAAACTCTAAAATATCAACATTGAGTGCGACCGCTATTTTATATATATGCTCTAGGTTAAAATGGTGATTATCTTTTAGATTTTCGCATTTACTGTAAAATGATATTGATCTAAGACCCATCTCTAAGACCCATCTCTAAGACCAAATCAAGCTGAGGCTTATTTCTCTGTTTTCTTATTGCTCTGACATTTTCAGAGACTGTTTTATAGAAATCTCTTAGTTCTTCTTCATCGGTTATGGAAAGTTTTTTCATTTCAACTACTTTTTAACGTTAATATTAAACTTTTTAAGTTTACAAATATATAATTACAACTGGCTAGAATTATAATATTTTATAATCATAGATAACAATATTATATATAGTATTACTATATATAGTATATTTTACATGAAAGGAGATTGCAAGGGTGATTACAGAGACAGTTTTACTTTTATTGATTATATTAGTTTTATATTTGTTACAAAAAAGTAAATTCTACAGTAATAGTTTGAATAATAGATTACGTCACCAGTTACAAAACAATTTATTGTTAGATGCGGTCGGTTATGGTGTCTGCACTGTTGATAACAATGCAAACTGCTTATCCATAAATGAGAGTGCTCTTGAGATGTTAGATATGCTAAAACACGAGGTCTTAGATAAGAGCATTGAGACTATATTTTATGATGGTGTGTTAAAAAGTCATACATATACAAAAGAGACATGCCCGGTATCTAAAACTATAAAAGATAAAAAAAAGAGAGTTGTAGAAGAGCAAATTACTAAAAAAGATGGAACTTCAATCCATCTTAGTCTTAGCATCTCCCCTTTTGAAGACGATGGAGCTGTAGTTGTCTTTAAAGATATTAGTACGGAAGTCGCAATGCTGCAAGAGTTAAATCAAAGGAATGTTGAACTTGACAGACTTGCTACTACGGATGGATTGAGCGGTTTGTATAATAGAAGATATTTCGATGATAATCTGCAGATTGAATATGACAGAGCATCGAGGGGTGGTACCAGTTTTACATTGGGTATATGCGATATAGATAATTTTAAATTGTATAACGATAACTATGGTCATATAAAAGGAGATGAGGCAATACGCTCCGTAGCCAATGCTTTAAAACAGACTTTCAACCGACAAACAGATATTGTAGCTAGATATGGAGGAGAGGAGTTTGTTTTCATTTTGATTGCAACACCTAAAGATAGTGCATTAAAGCTTGCCCAAAAAGCAAAAAAAGATATAGAGGAACTGAATATAGAACATTCGTTTAGTGATATATCAAAATTTATAACTATGAGTTTTGGTGTTGTTCATGTGGATATATTAAGAAGAGAAATTGCTGTTCGAGAGCTGTTAAATATTGCTGATTCGGCTCTATATAAAAGTAAAAAAAACGCAAAGAATACGATTACTTTTGAGAATGTATAGAAGATAGTATAAGTTCTTCCAAATCCTCAAGCGGCGCGCTTATGACACTCTCAAACTGGGTGCGGTTAAATGTCTGCTGTCTTTTTGCAAGCTGCGCCGTGTGAGTTGAGATGTTTTCAATTATCTGCTCTTTTGTTACTTTGCCGTCAAGATACTCCAACACTTCGACAATGCCTATGGAGTTCATGGAGTGCGGAAGCCTTGTGTATAGCTGCTCTAGGCGGCAGACTTCATCAATAAGACCCGACTCAACCATCTTTAGAGTGCGTTTTTTTATTCTCTCTCGTAAAATTTCTCTATCGACCTCTATGTTATAGATAGAAAGATTTTTTATTATCGGTTTTGGAGGATTTGCCTCAAACCACTCGCTCGGAGTGAGTTTTGAAGCTTCATAGATAAGGAGCGCTTTTTCTACTCTGTATCTATCCGATGGCGATATATTTTTCATGTACTCTTCATCAAGCGCATATAAAAAGTCATAGCACGCTCTTAAATCGGTGAGTTTTTTTTCTACACGCAGATATGTGTCATCGTCAACCTTTGGGATGTCGGAAAGCCCGCTGATAAGGGATTTTAGGTAAAAAGATGTTCCGCCTACGATGATGAGGCTTTTTCTCTCTTTTTCACACAAGGAGGCTACCTCTTTGTAGAGGTTTATGAAAATTTCAACGCTGAAATACTCATCTGGATTAAGAAGGTCAATACCGAAATGTTTTACCTCTTGAAGCTCTTTTTGTGATGGTTTTGCAGAGACGATATCAATCTCTTTGTAGATGCTTAGCGAATCGATTGAGAGGATGTAGGCATCGATTTTTTTTGCGATTTTGATTGCCAAATCACTTTTTCCTGATGCTGTAGGACCTATAAGTGCGAGTTGAGTCATGGCAAAATTATAGCAATTTTAAATCAACTTTGGGTAAAATAAAACAAAAAAGCGCCAAGGTCCAATTTGAAGCGATATATAAGCAAACTTAAAGATTTTAACGAACTTGTTATGTTTGAGCACTCAATTTTTTCGCTCCCCTTTATTTTTATAGCAATGATAGTCGCAGCGGACGGCTGGTTTGGGTTTTGGCTGCTCATTTTGGGCGTGTTTGCGGCAGTGAGTGCTAGAAATTTTGCGATGGGGCTTAACAGATTTGCAGACAGAGATATCGATGCGCTCAATCCAAGAACCGCTTCAAGACCCAACGTTGACGGAAGGTTGGATGCTTCAAGCATTATGATTTTTACCGCCGTAAATGCTCTTGTCTTTGTTGCGGTGGCGTACATGATAAACTCGCTGGCATTTGCTCTTAGCTTTCCTATTCTTGTGGTTTTGGGCAGTTACTCCTACTTTAAAAGATTCTCATCTTTGGCGCATGTCGTGCTTGGCGTATCGCTAGGGCTTGCCCCGATTGCCGGAGTTGTAGCGGTCAGTGCTGAGATAACGCCGTGGTCGGTTATGCTGAGTTTGGGAGTAATATTTTGGGTTGCGGGATTTGACCTTTTATACTCTTTGCAGGATATGGAGTTCGACAAAGAGAGAGGACTTCACTCAATTCCTTCAAAATACGGCTCTGAGGCAACGCTTCTACTCTCCTCACTCTTTCATGTTTTGACCATAGTTTTTTGGGCGCTTTTTGTCTGGGTCGCCGACCTAAGCACTTTTGCCTATCTTGCGGTACTCTTTAGTGCGCTAATGCTTAGCTATGAGCACTATCTGGTTAGAAAAGATTTTACGAAAATCGACCGTGCTTTTTTCACGGTTAACGGCTATTTGGGAGTCGTCTTTTTTATTTTAATTATTCTTGAGAAGGTTTTATCATGAGCGTAAGATTAGTAAAAGCACCCATCGACATAGCATTTAGCGAGCTTGAGGTGAACAAAGAGGCTTATTTAAGAGAGTACCAGCAGCTTAGTGAGAGTGATGATGATCCCATAAATCAGTGGCTTAAACTTGCACGAGCAAAAGGCGATACAAGCGATACCGATCCGGTTTTGCTAAACCTAATGGTTGAGCTTCACAGAAAAGTGGATAATCTAGAGAGATTTTTAAAAAATGAGGAGCCAAAAAGAGTCTCTTTGACTCAAGAAGTAGCCATTGAGTCCATAGGGTTTGAGCACTTTAAACTATCCGAAGGCGTTTTAAAAGAGGACGTAGAGTATTACGGCAGAGTCGCTATGCCCGTACATCCAAAGAGAGACGTGGGCGTATTTTTTACCGCGCTCGATGACTCTTTAGCAAAGATAACAAAGATGCATGAGCGTGACGAGAAAGAGTGGAGTGCGTATTTGACGGCAAGAGAGAGAGTCCTTATCCGCGAAGCCAAAGAGGAGAGGGAATGAGTCTTGAGGATATAAACGTAGAGCATTTAGTGGTTGCAATGGCAGCCATGATTTTGTATCTTATCTACTATGTTTTTACAAAAGATTCTGAGTACAACAAAAATATCCGCTCCGTAGCAACGGTTGCAGAGGAGTTAAACAGAGAGATTTTTTACCTCAAAAAACAGCTCAGTGATACTCAAGCAGGCATCAAAAAAAACATAAACCGCATGAGTGACGATGAGATTTACCAAGAGGTTGAGAGAACTGTTTATGACATGGTAAAGCCCATCTCACTTAGTTTAAAGAGGCTTGAAGAGAGCATCCTTACCATAGATGAGCATATAAATTCAAGAATCTCTTCTCTAGAGAGCGGCGTGAAACAGATATCTATTCCTGCCTCCATTCACGGTAACGATGATGAAAAAATCATCTCACTATACAAGCAGGGAGTCACTTTAGATACCATCTCAAAAGAGCTTCATATCTCTAAAGCAGAAGTTGAGTTTGTTCTTAAAATCAACAAAATAAAGTAACTTTTTATGGCAGACAGAAAACTCTTTACCCTTGTCTCTATTCTCATAGGGATAAGCATCATCCTCACCTACACCCTCTCGGCATATACGACCATACTTTTTGGTGTAAATGAGTTCCATTTTGCCATGCGTCAGGCAGCTTTTGGTGTCTTTAGTATACTTGTTATCTGGATTTTGGCGCAAGGCAATCCTGATAAACTTCTTACACCGATAGGGTTTACGCTCTTTATCGGTTCTACTATACTTATGATTGCCATGCCTTTTTTACCTGAGTATCTTGTCTCAGCGGTTGGAGGAGCAAAGAGATGGATAAAAGTTTTTGGATTTTCTCTTGCTCCCGTTGAGTTCTTTAAAATCGGATTTATCTATTTCTTGGCGTGGAGTTTCTCTAGGAAACTGGGGCATCATGATGGCATGGGAGTTAAAGAGGAGTATATAAGATTTGCTCCCTATGGAGTGGTATTTGTGGGTGCTATGTTTATTATAGCTTTTGTGCAAAATGATTTGGGGCAGGTCGTCGTTATCGGACTCACACTCCTGTTTATGCTTATGTTTGCAGGAAGCAGTTTTAGATTTTTCTTGACTCTTTTAGTCGGGACATTGATGTTTTTTCTATTTTTTATTGTCAGTGCCGAACACAGAATTATACGTATAAAATCTTGGTGGGCACTTGCGCAAAACAGCGTGCTAGAGCTTTTCCCCGATGCTATTGCCGCCCAGCTTAGAGTTCCGACGGAGGTTGAGCCATACCAGATAGGACATTCGCTCAATGCCATACATAATGGAGGACTTTTCGGGGTAGGAGTCGCAAACGGGACCTTTAAACTCGGTTTTTTAAGCGAGGTTCATACCGATTTTGTTTTGGCGGGACTTGCGGAGGAGTTTGGATTTTTTGGAGTCTTAACTGTTGTGGTGCTTTTTATGTGGATGCTGCAGAGAATTTTTAAAATAGCCAACCGTACAAAAGATAAAAGAGTCTACCTCTTTAGCCTTGGAGTAGGGCTTCTGCTCTCTTTCGCCTTCTTGGTAAATGCATACGGAATCAGCGGGATAACGCCCATTAAGGGAATCTCAGTTCCGTTTTTAAGCTATGGAGGCTCATCTATTTTGGCGGCTTCCGTCGGGGTAGGCATGGTTCTGATGGCATCTAAAAAAGCGAAGATGGATTAATATGAGAAGATTGGAAATAAGATGAAGTTTTGCATAACGGGCGGCGGAACAGGAGGGCATTTGATGATTGCAGAAGCTCTTGTCGAGGCTGCAGCGCAAGAGGGGCATGAAGCTATTTTTATAGGTTCAACTAGCGGTCAGGATAGAAAATATTTTGAAGAGCACAGCACTTTTAGTCATGTCTATTTTTTAGAAACAACAGGCGTTGTAAATCAAAAGGGTCTGAAAAAAGTAAAGGCGCTTTGGTTGGTTTTAAAGGCTTTTTTTGCTTCAAGAAAGATTTTAAAACGCCACAAAATCGAGGCAGTTTACAGTGTCGGTGGCTTTTCGGCGGCTCCTGCATCATTTGCAGCCATAAGCAGATTCATCCCTCTTTTTATCCATGAACAAAATGCGGTTGAGGGAAGATTGAACTCACTCTTAAAGCCCTTTGCAGCAAGATTTATATCCGCCTATAATGAAAAATCCCCAATAACAGGTTACCCTGTAAAAGAGGAGTTTTTTAAGAGCGCCAGAGTAAGAGAAGATGTAAAAACAATCATTTTTCTAGGCGGTTCTCAGGGCGCAAAAGCCATCAATGATTTGGCACTTAGCGTAGCAGAAGAGCTTAAAAAAAGAGGTATAAAAATCATCCATCAAGCGGGCGAGAAAGATTACGAGAGAGTGCAAAAAAAGTATGAAGAGTCGGGCGTCGAGGCAGAAGTGTACGCATTTACAAAAGAGATGCCCTCATTGATGTCAAAAGCAGACTTGGCGGTAAGCCGCTCGGGAGCCAGTACTTTGTGGGAGCTTTGCGCAAACGGCTTGCCGGCTCTCTTCATCCCCTTTCCTCATGCAGCGTCGGATCATCAATACCACAATGCACGCTTTATTGTGCAAAATAAGATGGGCTGGTGCGAGAGGGAGAGCGAAGATTTAAGAGAGAAACTGCTCTCTCTTTTAGATAAAAACCTGCAGAGCAAAAGCAGCGCTCTCTTGGAACACTCAAGCAAGGATGTGGCAAAGATGATGATTTTAGATGCATACAGGGTAGTACATGATTAGAGAATTAGCCGCTGATTTGGTCGAGCTTATATTTGAGTGGGGATATCTTGGGATATTTCTGCTTATGAGTATAGAGAGCTCCTTTGTTCCGTTTCCAAGCGAAATAGTGCTTATTCCTGCAGGTTATTTAGCCTCAAAAGGAGACATGAGCATCGGCATGATAATGTTAAGCGCTCTTGGAGGCTCCATGGCGGGCGCTTACACAAACTACTTTTTAGCACTGCTTTTGGGAAGAAAAATTCTTCGCAGATATGGAAAATACTTTTTTATCAATGAGGATGCTCTTGTTAAAATGGACACATATTTTAAAAAACATGGGCATATATCCACTTTTATAGGTAGACTTGTTCCGGGGATTCGTCAGCTTATCTCTATTCCTGCAGGTTTGGCTCGTATGAATCTGGCGGTTTTTTCGACATATACGGCTCTTGGAGCGGGTATTTGGGCTTTGATACTTGTGATGCTGGGTTATTTTATAGGCGAAAATCAAGAACTTATTGATAGCTACTTAAAACAGATAACTATAGCCGTTCTTATAGTTTTGGTTTTATTGGCTTCATGGTATATTTACTATCAAAAAACAAAGAGGATTTAAAAATGGTTGATAATTTAGGATATATGTTTGAAGCGGGTTTTTTTGGAACGCGCGCGCCGCTGTTTATGGATGTAGTAACGCTTATCGTTGCACTTTTACCGTTTCTTGTAGCTGTCGCAATCTCTTTTGCTAGAAACAAACATTACAAGACACACTCGTATATTCAGATTATTATATTTGCTTTTTCTGTGATAGTTCTCTCATATTTTGAGTATGGAGTAAGAGTAGGCGGCGGCTTTAGCGCTTTTATGAAAGATAGTGGAGTCTCTTATGATTATGCCCTTATTGTGCTTGTCTCTCACATCATCATTTCTGTTATAACTGTTGTTTTATGGGCAACTGCTATCTTTAGAGCTAAAAAATTGTTACAATTAGGAGTTCATAGAAAAATGGGTCTGGTTGTGTTTGGAGGAGTAGTTCTTACCTCTGTAACGGGCATCTGGGTCTACTTTTTGATGTTTGTTTACTAACTGATGTTACGCACTAAAACGAACTCGTCCGTTTTAGTGGCAGGGACAAATG
>NZ_JACUTS010000078.1 GCF_014859695.1 Sulfurimonas sp.
TGATCAGCCACTTTGGCAGTTTTTCATATTTTTGGCCAAGCTTGTAGCCTGTGTATTTCATACCGTTTCTCACAAAAAACTCAGGCAGCAGATACCAAGCTCCGTTTGCAAGCAAATAGTTGACTTCAGACTTGATGTACTTCATCCCTTCGCCCTCCGCCTTGCCAAACTCTCGAAGTATCCACTCTTCACATCTATGAAACACACCGATGTCAAAGTATCTTTGAAACTCCTGCCATACGGTGTAACTGTGTGAATGGTACACTTTTGCTTCAGCCACATAAGCCAGCGAATGTCCAGCAAGGAGCATCTTAGCCCCCGCATAAGTATCTTCACCGAGGATCAGCCCATCTTTGAACCATCCGATGCCCTCCAATGCACTCTTGCGATATGCCGCAAAACTGTCTGATAAAAAGGCGGTTTTTAGTCCATAACGGTTTTTATCTTCTAAGCTGCGAACATATGAGTTCTCCCCATAGTTAAACGCTCTCAAATGTTTGCCAAAAAGAGTGGTCTCACTATAGCTAAGCTGTCTTCCATAGGCCGCCCCTACTTTTTCATCGCTAAATGTTTTTACAATATTTTCTATAGCAAACTCATCAAACGGCAAAGCATCTTGAGTTAAGAAAACCAACACCTCGCCCTTTGCAATTTTGGCAGCATATGCACGTGTGCCGCCATGGTCAAATTCGCTTTGGGGTATCACGATCACATTTTCAGTGTATTGTTTCGCTATAGCGACTGTTTCATCTTTTGATGACGAGTCTATGATGATAAGCTCATACTCTTTTACAGATTGACTTTTAATTGATTCTAACAGTTTTGGCAAATAGCTTTGTGCGTTATAGGTCGGGATGACTATTGAGATCAAGAGTTTTCCTTAAAATTAGATGTGATTTTATAATCCTTATCTTTTTCATAATAAGGATTCGCTACCAACATCATAAATAAAATCCAATACACTGGCCAATAAAGCACATTGATGTTAAAAATTACAATATTAAAAGCACTCATGTATATAAAAGCGATTTGATTATTTTTAAGCATTAACCAATTAAATAAAATAAAAATTACCACTCCTATAATTCCATAGCCATACAAAAAAGACCCTAAAAAACTTTTAGGGTCTTTTTCTATAATTTCATTTGTATTCGGGAATATCTCATGTATCAATACCATATAATTTGAATTCTGTATCGTCTTGGTGTAATCGGCTCCAACAAGGATTTGGAATACATCTAATTCAGTAAAAAAAGCCACAAAAGGTATAATTCTCATAAATACAGATACATCATATTTTGAGTAATCATTGATAAACACATATAAAAATATTGGAGGAAGAAGAAAAGATAAAGTGTAAATAATAAATAATAATTTTTTATTATCTGTGAACTTGTAAATATACAATAAACCATAGAACACAACTATAAATCCCATCATGTTTCTAGAAAGAGAAATTAAAATAGCCATAAATAATAATAAGTATAAAAAATTATTTTTATAATAAATATGATTGAGAATGAAACCTACTGCCAAAAATATAGAAAAAAATGCTGGCTCCAGGGCAAAACTTGGCACCCTTATTCTTTCATTTGAAATCAACAAGTGCCATAAGTTAGAATTCCACTCCCATACAGGTATGATTGCCAAAAAAGTATGTAAGTCAAAATTGAAGTACATTATCAGATACTGATAAAAAGCATAAATAATGCAAATAAATAATGCAAATAAATAATATTTATTGTCTTTCATCAAATTATACTTGTTAGAATTCAGCAAAATAGTCATAAAAACTATTGCGAGTAACTTAACTATTTCATCAAGACTAAACATAGAATTATAAATATTTTTGATTAATAGAATAATAAATAAGGATAGAAAAAATAATATAATTTTTTTGTGAATATAAATCTTTTTTGTAAACAACACTAAAAAGATAAACAATATATATATGATTGGAATATTCAAAGACCCAATATTAAATGTATTAAAAACCATAAAAGGCAAAATAAAAAAAACTGATTTCAAACTATTTTACTTATTAATAATCTAATAAACAACACAACTTCAATTGTTGGGGTCAATATTATATTTGAAATTGGAATATAACTGATAATAAATACAAACAACCATGCTCCCGCATATATCAAAGAAATCATGCTTTTTTGACTTTGAGTAATTTTTTAGAAATACGAGAAAATATTGCATAGAGTAATAAGACTTTATATTTTGTCTTAAAGTGCTTCATGTTGCCAAAGATAGTTCTGATAAAATCTTTATATCTTCTTCTTTGTAATTCATCATTGTTAATTGCATTTGCTGAATGAATTCTATATTTTGATATCTTTTCATCGATAAATCCCAAATAATCTTTTGACATCCATTTAAGAAATAGATCAAAATCCTCAACAATCAACCTCTCATTAAAATATATTTCCTTGACAACATCTTTTGTCATCATTAATGTTCCTCCGGGAATACCCCAGTTGAGTATTAATTCTTTTTTCATATTATCATCATCAAATAAATTATTTTTATTTACAGCATACAAACCATTTAATCCACTCTCATAGAGCAGGTGATCATTTTCATCAATAACTTGACAGTCCCCAAACACTATTTTTTTGTTTTTATTGGCTTCCAAATATTTCAATCTTTTCTCAATGCTTCCTGATATTAAAACATCATCACTGGCAATAGCTACAATATAATCACCAGAACAAAGAGTATGTAATTTATTTACTGTTTTAGATACACCCATATTTTTTGAATTTCGCTGATATATAATTTTTATTTCTCTATTTTTTTTAGATGCCCACTCTAATATTTTCTCCCAAGTAGCATCTTTAGAGGCATCATCTATAATTACAATTTCTTTATTCGGATAAGGATCTGCAAGAATTGAATCTAATGTCTTTTGTACATATTTTTCATGATTGTAAGCAGGGATTCGAATTGATATTAAAGGTTTATCATCCATTTTAAACATCCTTTATTTTTTGTTTTGAGTATATATAAAATGCAATTCCCATCAGTAATACATAAAATATATATTTAAACATATATGCATAACTAGCACCAATTGTAGAATAATTTTCTACAAAATAATGAATTAGCAATAGAGAAGTAACCAAATTTACTACTTCTATCATTATAGATAGTTTTAGTAGTCCATATGAAGCTATAGTCAATAAAAAGATCCATCCTATTATTTTAAAAAAATCTCCAACTAGTTGATATATGATTAGTGGTTCTGCTAACATAAATGATTGATCATAAAGCAGAGATAGTATTTGTTTTGAAAACACAATAAATATTATCCCTCCCGATATGAATAGAACCAATGGCATTTGATAGGTTTTAAGCAAATACCTAAATGTTTCCATTGGTGCCTTTTTATGCAGAGCTTTAGGCAGTAGCACACTTATAACATACAGATATACTATACTGGCAAGATTGTCACTTATTTGCCAAACAGCTTGCCATAAACCGGCCCCCGTAATATCCTTTTCCATCATTACTGTACGTAGATAGATTAGCACAAGAGTATTAACCAAAAATGGAAAAATTAGAGTAAGTCCGTATATCAGAACTTTCTTGACTAATCTAATTTTGAATGTTTTTCGTAATGAGATTAAAAAATATCTTCTATTCCAAAACGTGATTGCAGCACTACTAATAACAAGTGATAAAACAAACTCAATTACCATTATGTCAAGTGTAATTGTTACTGATAAAGCCAACATTAACAAAAAAACAAAGGAATAACTTAATACCAATACACTAAAGAGAACCTGTTTCGCTTGGCCATTAATAATTGCAGTATTCAATGACAATAAAGAGATTGCGGGAATTCCTAATATTAACCAATACATTGAATCAGTTAAATCAATTGAACCCGTTAAGAATAAGGTTAATTTATCGATATATACAAAGCCTAAACTGATAAAAATAATATTGATTATTATAGAGATAATTAATATGGTTCTAAATAAGTAATGTCGAGAATATTTTTTTGTAAACAACCTAACAACAAGGTTGTTTGATCCGGCAATGCCAAGTTGCATAATCAGGTTCATGGCAGATTTTAGTTGTCCTAGAATTACAATTCCGCCTGGACCTAAATTAACGGCAACTAATTTATTCGTTAATAACCCAATGATTGTCAATAAAATTCTTGTAATAATTGTAATAAAAAATTTGATATTAATGCTCCAAAAGCCAATCTAACTTATCCAAAGTTCTTTGTAAATCTTTAGTGAGATCGAAATCAAAATATTCTTTATTTTGTTTTATCCATGATAGTTCCTTATCCCACCATTTTAACAATAAAATTTTCTCAATGATTTTTTCATCATAACGAAATCTTACTAGTCTCGCTGGATGACCAACATAAATTCCAAATGGCTCCAAATCTTGTGTCGAAGTTACAATTGTATCAGTACCTAGAACGACCCCATCTGTTATATTGGCTCCGGACATTACTTTAGAATGTGCCCCAATCCATACATCAGAACCAATATTTATATTTTTTCCTTCAAGTTCATCTACGCATTCCCATTCTTTGGATGGCATTTCAAAATAACGAAAAAACTTATGTGTTGATAGATAGTTTACCCTATGCCCTCCATTCATTATAAATGAACAGTTGTTGCCTATGGATGTAAAATTTCCTACATTAAATTTGTAGTCTGAAGTGGCACAAGAGTAATAACGAAGCTCACATTTATCTTCTATGTAACTACACTTTCCAATATGTAGTTCAATATTTTGATGTTTACTATCATTTGCTTTTAAAAAATCATTATAAAGTGTAGATTGACATCCACAGTCAAACAGCAATTTAGTTTTATCATTAAGAAGTTCTATTTTAAATGACGAGTTACTTTTTATTTTCATATCTTATCTTCTATTTCAATTGCTGTTTTTGCAAATGTATTTTTTGCAGTTTTTATTGTTGCACCTAACATAATCCATCTACCAGAACTATCAAAAAACCCACCTTCTGATAGTCCTTCAATTTCATCAACACCATGTATAATTTCAGGATTAAAAAATAGCACACTTCCTGACTTCAAATAATCATCAATATAAATTTTCTCATTGTTTATATCCATAACATATAGCCCCCCCCTATGAAGTCACTTCCTTTATCACTAAGCGCTGCTATAGAAGTAACACTTTGGTGCACACCAACAGTATCAGAATGCTTAGCTATATATCCTCCTCCAGCTGGGTAATGATGAAATAAACATCTGATTACAAAGTCGTCACTACTGGGATTTGACAGCAAGTATTTATCTGGATCCAGCCCGGTGATTAAATTTTTTATTTGAAACATCTCTCTAAAAATTTTAAAAAAATCAAATACATTTTGATTCCATGGATAAAAGTAAAATTTGTGCGCATAGCTATCAACGTATGAATCAGGATGATTTTGCAATATCAGGTGATGGTCAGGAATTTTGTGGTCTAAAGCATGATACGACGGTAATGAATTTAGACCGACGTTAAACAGGTATTGTCTTATTTTCATGAGTAATTGCTTTGGATACATATCTTTTATTATGACAGCTTTATCATTATCAATTGCATTCTTAATTTTTTCTATATTAGCAATAATATCTTTGTTATATTCAATAACTTCTAGACCTTTGCATTTTTTTGGTTCAACTCTAGTCAGACTCATTGCTATCCTTAATGTTTATTTATTTTATCAACAATATATTTAACGTCACCAATACTAGTAGTGCTACTAATTGGCAAACTTAAAACTGTATTATGAATACTTTCTGTAATTTCAAATTCTTTTTCAGTCCATTCTTTATATGCAGTTTGTTTATGGGGTGGTATTGGATAATGAATCAATGTCTGAATACCATTATCCATTAAATATTTCTGTAACTGAGTCCGTTTCTCTGTTCTGATTACAAAAAGATGCCATACATGGTTCTCTTGTTGCATCACCTTTGGAAGGATTATATTTTCATTAATAATATTATCTAGATAATAGTTTGCAACTTCTCTGCGTCTTTCAATTTCATTATCTAAATAACGTAATTTTACACGTAGCATAGCCGCTTGAATTTCATCTAGCCTGCTGTTGGTGCCTTTGTAAATATTTTCATATTTTATTTTACTACCATAGTTTCCTAAAGCACGAATAACATCAGCCAACTCGTTATCATTTGTCGTTACTGCTCCGCCATCACCCAAAGCCCCAAGGTTTTTACCGGGGTAAAAACTAAATCCGCTTGCGTCACCTAAACACCCTGTTTTAACCCCATTATATATCGCTCCATGAGCTTGTGCCGAGTCTTCTATGACTTTTAAATCATATTTTTTCGCTATAGCGTTTATCCGTCCCATCTCTGCTGCTTGGCCATATAGATGTACAGCTAAAATTGCTTTGGTCTTTGACGTAATCTTCTCTTCTATCTTCGTATAATCAAGATTATATGTCTCAATATTTGGCTCGACTAGTATGGGAACTAACCCATTTTCTGAAATGGCCAGTATGGATGCAATATATGTATTTGCAGGAACAATCACTTCATCCCCATCGGCCATAACACCCAACTCTTTATATGCTCTAAAAATCAATATTAAGGCATCAAGACCATTTGCCACTCCAATAGCATGCTTTGCACCACAATACTTAGCAAACTCATCTTCAAAAGCATCACACTCTTCTCCCTGGATATACCAGCCGCTATCAATAACTTTCGCACAAGCTTCTTTCAGTTCATCCGCATACTGTGCATTTATCGCTTTTAAGTCTAAAAATGGAATCATTTCATTTCCTCACTACACATATTGTTTTTCAAAATCATCTTTATGCAAAATTTATTTCAAATACATACTGACTATTTTTTTGAATATCATTTTGATACTTTTATACCATTTTATGATTAATATATTCAACTATGTCGTTAATAGTTTGAACTTTATTTAAATCTTCATCTGGTATTTTTACATCAAATTTTTCTTCAAGCAGTAAATACACATTGACAACATCCAACGAATCAATCCCCTGATCTTCAAGAGCTATATCGTTTGACATTTCATTTACATCGCCAAGCACTTCGGCCTCTGCTATCACTTCTTTTACATTTTCTACTGTTGCTTTCATTTTCTTTCCTTTTTTATATTTAAATTTTTTCTATTATAGCACTACCCCAAGACAGTCCTACACCAAAACCTGAGATAACAAATCTTTTATTATCACTGTTTTTCATCTCTTTTTCCAAAATAATGGGGATAGACGATGAGATCGTATTGCCATATTCGTACATATCAAATGGTACTTTATTCTCATCGATTTTTAGTCTTTTTCTTATGGTGTCGACTATATATTTACTTCCTTGATGAAGCACATACTTGTCTACATCTTTGTCTTCCAGGCCATTCTTTTCTAGAAGTTGTTGAATATGTTTAGGTATAGTCGTAGCCGTAAAGTTAAATACCGCTCTACCGTTCATATAAAGCTTATCTTTGCAAAGAAGCTCTTTATAGTGCTCGCCATTCGTGCCAAAACTAAAACCCTTTGGCATATATATTCCCGCTTCACTTATATATGTAACGGTTGCTCCATCACCAAAAAGCAATGCTGTATTTTTATCTTCGCTATCTACTATTTCACTATACGGATCAGCAGTAAATAACAATCCATTTTTCAAACCATTGCTTTTCATAAACGAGATAATGTTTGATAATCCATACACATATCCGCTACAACCCAAAGATATATCAAAACATGCACAGTCTTGAGACAGTTCAAGTTTTCCATGAACTATAGCTGATGTATGCGGAATATTATAGTCAGGATTTTGAGTCACTACCACACAGCAATCTATAGTTTCTTTGTTTAGCCCAATTTTTTGTATCAAATTTTCAAACGCTTTGACACATAGATCTGATGCTTTTTCACCTTGTTCTTTTATAGAGTGGGTTTTAACACCTATTTTATTTTCTATAAAATCATCATCAAGTTCAAACTGCTCTTTTTTATCATAGTTTGATATTTTTTTATCTGGTATATAGCTTGCTATCTCTTTGATACCTAACATACGAACTCCTCCTATAATTCATATACCAGATCTATCACTCTAAAAGGATAGATTTTGGT
>NZ_JACUTS010000014.1 GCF_014859695.1 Sulfurimonas sp.
TAGCTTTTAGGTATGCTAACCAATGGCATACTCCATTATAAGGGGGTTGTAGGGACCTTTGTCCCTGCCACTAAAACGGACGCGTTCGTTTTAGTGCGTAACATCAGTTGTTTAACTTCGCTATCCTCACCTGAAGCCTTTTCCAATCTTTATGATTCATAAGGGGAAATCCGCTGTAAACTCCACCGCTCTCATCTATGCTCTTTGTAACTCCGCTTCTTGCGCTAAAGGTAGAAAACGGTGCAATACTGAGATGATCACTAAAAGCGCTCTGCCCGCTTACAACGCAATTGCGTCCAAGCTTCGTAGAGCCGCCTACTCCCGTCTGTGCCACAAAAAGAGAGTGCTCTCCGATGTCACAGTTATGCGCGATATGGATAAAATTATCAAGCTTTACGCCGCGTCTGATGATTGTAGAGTTAAAAACTGCTCTGTCTATTGCGCAATTTGCGCCAATCTCTACATTATCTTCTATTATAACATTTCCGTTTTGATATATCTTTATATGTTCGCCTGTTTTTGTATGAGAAAAACCAAATCCGTCAGCCCCAATGACCGTTCCTGCATGGATAATACAGTTGCTTCCAACAACACACTCTCTATAGATGGTAACATTTGGATATATAAGGGTATTGTCCCCAATTGTAACATTTGTGCCTATATAAGCGCCTGCCATTACAGTGACATTTGAGCCGACTACTGCACCCTTCTCAATCCTAGCCAGAGAGTCTATATAACACTCTTCGCCTATAACCGCATCGCTAAGCTGTGACTCAATAGGTTTTTTATGAAAAAGCTTAGTAGCCTCTGCCATAGAGATAGAGACATCCTCGCAAACAATATAAGAGGAGTCAAGAGGAAGATACTCTATTAATGAATTTGTTATTAAGAAGGCTTTTGCTTTGGATGAGTTTAACTCGTTTGCATATTTTTTATGAACAGCAAATGCAAGTTGTGAGGGCGAAGAGAGAGAAAGCTCATTCATAGAGTCTATCTCTACATCTCTTCCGATAAACTCAAGTTTTAGATGTGAAGCAACATCGCTAAAAAACACTTAATCTATCTCTCTAGTGCTACGGCACCGCTTCTTACAATCTCTTTTGGGTTGTATTTGTTGATAATTTTCAAGAAGTTATCAACCCTTTTTGGCTCATCAGCTACCATCGCTATGATAATGTTGTCTCCAACATTAACAATCTTTCCGTTATATGCACTACAAAGAGTTGCAATATCGGTAATATTTTCAGATGCAGGAAATTTTATGAGCGCCATCTCTTTTTCAACCAAGTCGGCATGTTCATAAACCCTTAAAACAGGTATCAGTTTATGGAGCTGTTTTGTAATCTGCTCTATAACTCTAACCGAGCCTGATGTAACGATAGTCAAACGAGAGTATTTGCTTTCAGGGATAGGAGCCACAGTTAGCGACGTAATGTTATATCCGCGTCCCGAGAAAAGGTCTGTAATACGAGACAATACGCTTGCTTCATTTACAACAATAACAGAGATAACTCTTCTTTCACTTTTCTCCATTATTTTTTCTCCTTTTTCTCTAATAGCATCATGTTGAAGAGTGAGCCACCTGATGGCACCATTGGCATAACATTCTCAAGTCTCTCAACCACAACATCTATAAAAGTAACTATATTTTTCTCGATAGCATCTTTAAGTGCGGCGTCAAACTCATCTTTAGTCGTAACTCTATACCCTATTCCGCCGAATGCCTCTGCAAGCTTTACGAAATCAGGCTGAACACTCAAGTCAGTCTCGCTGTGTCTCTTATCATAAAACAGCGTCTGCCACTGACGAACCATTCCAAGATAGTTGTTGTTTAGTATGATGTTGATAACTGGCAGCTTTTTCTCAACAGCCGTCATAAGCTCCTGACAATTCATAAGTATTGAACCATCTCCCGTAATATTTATGCTTACTTTATCCGGAGATGCTGCTTTTACGCCCATGGCAGCAGGAAAACCAAAGCCCATTGTTCCAAGTCCACCAGAGCTTATCCATTGACGGGGGCGCGTAAAAGGGTAGAACTGTGCAGTCCACATCTGATGCTGTCCAACATCAGTTGATATGTTTGCATCATCTCCCAAAAGTTCGCCCACTCTTTGTATAACCCATTGCGGCTTCAATCTGTCTGTGTCTTCATGATAAGTCAGAGGATGCAGCGTATCAAAGTTTTTAATCGTATCTCTCCACGATGCATACTTGAGAGGATTGATATTGCTAGAGAGTCTTAACATCTCCTCAACAACATTTTTAACATCACCTACTATCGGGTAGTCTGCATTTACAAGTTTTGAGATACTCGCAGGGTCGATATCAACGTGAATAACACCTGCATTTTTAGCAAACTCGGAGAGTTTTCCCGTTACACGATCATCAAATCTAGCACCCAAACCTATAACTAAATCGGTCTCGCTCATAGCCATATTTGCGGCATATGAGCCATGCATACCTAGCATTGAGATTAAGTACTCATCATCATGACTAAGAGTGCCTCTTGCCATAAATGTCTCAACGGCAGGAATTCCGGTTGCGTGAACCAAATCTCTTACTTCATAAGCCGCATTCGAGTTTATAATACCTCCGCCTAGATAAAAGAGAGGTCTTTTTGCTTTTGCAATTGCCTCCATAGCCTTTTTAATCTGACGAGGATTTCCCTTTGTATGAGGCTTGTAGGTCTCTAAATCCAGCTCAATCGAGTAGTCAAAGTTTGCTATCTGAGCAGTTACATCTTTTGGAATATCAACATGAACAGGACCCGGACGACCGCTAGAAGCGATATAAAAAGCCTCTTTTAGTATACGCGCCAAATCCTTAGCATCTGTGACAAGATAGTTATGCTTCGTACATGAGCGACTTATTCCAACAGCATCAATCTCCTGAAATGCATCTGTACCGATAAGGCTCATAGGAACCTGACCGCTTATTACTACTATTGGAATAGAATCCATATATGCATCAGCAAGTCCTGTTACTGCATTTGTAAAACCGGGACCGCTTGTAATCATTGCAACACCGACTTTTCCGCTGGCTTTAGAGTACCCTTCTGCAGCATGGACGGCAGCCTGCTCATGTCTAGTCAAAATATGTTCAAATTTATCTTGCTTATAAATCTCATCATAGATATTCATAATTGCTCCGCCGGGATAGCCAAAAACCGTATCTACCCCCTCTGCAATTAAAGCTTCAATGACCATCTGCGCGCCGCTTATCTGCATAAAAGTCTCCTGTATTAAAAAATTCGCCAATTATATATAAAATGAGCTATATCAGAGTTTAAATCTGTAACATAAAAAAATCACACAGCATTTTGTTTCTCTATTTTTATTTTGTGATAAAATAATAACAAAATTAACATCTTAAAACAAAAATGTAAAGATATTGTAAAGACTTTGTCAAATAAAAATTGACACTATGCTTTTATAATTTTAACATCTAAACAATAAAAGGAATTGGGATGAGAATATCAAAAACAACAGCTCCGTTTCTAGCTTTACTGCTAGCGGCGTCGGCATATGGGGTAGAAAACGTAAAGGTAAGTGGAGGTGCAAAGTATTGGTACCAAACAACTGCCGTAGAAAACGCTTCTAACAATGATATGTTCCAGCAAAAAACAAGCGTTGGGGTTGCTGCTGTTGAATTGGGAGTAAGTGCTGATCTTTATGATGGCTTAAAGGGGAAAGCAAGCGTTATAGGAGTTGACAGCCTTGGACTTGAGCAGAGTTTTGTAAAAGATATCTCATCTGCCGGTGCAGGATGGGAAAGTGACAACGGTTACTACAGAACACAAATCTGGGTAAGCGAGGCAAACCTTGATTATAAAATATCAAATACATCTGTAATTGTAGGTCGTCAAGCGCTTAATACGCCACTACTCTTTACAGAGAGATGGAATGCTTCATATAATACATTTGATGCCGCAGTGGTTATGAACAGCGATATTCCATATACAACACTTGTCGCTGGATATGTTCATCAGCACAATGGTGGAGCTGTTAGAGGCGCAAACAACAATACTCTTACAAATTTCCCAAGTACAACTATGCATAATGGAAGCTACTACGGTTTTGGAAGTACCTATAATGGTACATCGGTGACAGACGGTGATAAAAGAGTATACGCATTCGGCGCAATAATAAAGCCTCCTGTTGAGAACTTAGCGGTAAATCTATGGTACTACAACGTAAACTCTTTATTTACCGCATACTGGGCAGATGCAGAATACAAAAAATCAGGACTTTTTTTCGGAATTCAAAATGCGGGGATAAATTTAACAAATTCAAGTGTTGATGATGCTATGGTTACAGCTGCAAAAGTCGGATATAGTGCCGGAAAGTTCAGTGCAGACGTCTCCCTTTCTACAACTGCAACGGGTGAAACTGGTACAGCGACAATTGCAAATGCTGCAACAGGCGACAAATCTAAAGTATATACGCAGTCTGTATTTCAAGATGGTGCATTTGTTGGAGCGCGTAACACAGATGCTGTAAGAGCTGCGGCAAGTTACCAGTTTGAAGGGTTAAAGCTTACGGCTTCACTTCAAAATATAGATCAGACTTCAAGCGAAGGAACGGAATTTGACCTCATTGCATCTGCAAAAGTGGGCAAGTATGTAAATTTAACGGGGATATATGTTCATCAAGATATTGATGCAGCAACAGACAAAAAAGTTGACGCTATCCGTCTAATTGCTGCTGTTAAGTTTTAGGAAAAATCATGTTCTATGCTCTGACTCTAAAAGTTTCTCTCCTACAATCAACTTAAAGAGTCGTAGCATATGCAAATCTTGTTAGTACAAGATACCTTTATCGGGGTGAGGTTGCTCACCTCTGATAACCGACTTGTCATCACTGGCAGTTTGAGTTGCACTTAGGGCAATAGCCATACTCATCATCACAAAAATCATAGAAACAACTTTTTTCATAGGTGAACTCCTTTATCATAAAATTTGCACTTATATAATCAATCATGGTATGAAGATGATTAAAAATACAAATGTGATAAAATAATAACAAGTTAAAGAGTATTTTTGTCCCCTTTAGCCAATAAATTAAAAAAACTTATTCAACTTGTTCAAATCGTAACACTTTTTATTATAAGCTTCCTTATAACTATTTATAATATTGTTGTTTTATTCACAAGATTGAATTAACTATCATAGATGGTCTCCAGCTCTGGGTAGAGCCTTGTTTTTGTGAGTTGATATTTATTTTACTCTCAGAAAACTTTACTTTAAAATCCTCAAAATAGCCCTCTATACGCTTAGTTAAGCCGTAGTAGAGTATGTAGTTTTTTATCCCGTTTTCTATACTTTTTTGATCTCTCTCTTCATCAAGAGCTCTGTAAAGTTGAGTAACATGAGCTTTTGAAAAAACATCTGCTATCTCTTGGCTTTTTGATTTTATATTCATATACTTTGCCAAAACTCTCTTTGCTCCCTCTATGTCAGCATAAAGGGCAAGATAGCCGGCTTTTTCGAGATCTTCTTCCCACTGTGCCTGGAGCATTTTTCCATTATTACTCTCTTTTAAATCCTCAAACTCATCCATAATAGTATACGCAAGAGTGCTGTCTCCATCTTTTAGAGCAGTGAAAAACTTTCTCTCTGCCTCTATTTTCTCTATACTCTCCTTCGCTTCATCCCTAAAGTCATCAAAATCGAGCAAAACACGAAAAATTTTAAGAGCTGAATTTGCATCACTGTTTCCAAGCATCACCTGTGCTTTTATATAGAGATTGTCGGAGTAGTTTACAAGAGCTCTATATTCCGGATACTCTTTTAAAACCTCCGCCTGCTTTAGGATTTCAAAAGCAAGTTTAAATTTTCTTTGAGTAATTGCTTCTTTAAATCTTTTATACGCATTTATATTTTGTGTAAGTTCTTGAATCAGAAGCGTTTTTTCACTTATTCCTCTGTACGGAGCCAATATCTCCTGAACTTTGTGGCTCAATTTCTGCTCAAGCATATACTTTTTTGCAAGAGCAAAATCCTTCTCCCACTCAGCCTCCATCGACTTGTAAACCTTCGTCTCTTTGTAAAGCGGATGAAGATTTACCAGAGCGTATGCAAGAGAGAGCTTGTTTGCTTTTACATATGCGAGGAACTTCTCATACTCAGAGTACTCAGACATAAGCTTTTGCATCTGCTGTTTTTTAGATGCAATACCCAAAAAATCTTTAAACAGCCCCTCTGCCTTGGCTTTTTCGCAGTTTTCTAAAAGCAGTTTTGCTCTTTGGATTGTTTTCTCCCAAAGCATCTCAAATGTTTTGTATGGTTTTGTATATACCAAAAGCGGATTCTCTTTTATGCAGCTTGAGAGATTGGCATACTTTTTTTGCTCAAACAGTTCTCGCAAATGCCCCTCTTGCTCAAAAATATCGTAAACAAGAAGCTCGCCGTTTGCGCTTGCTACTATCAGCTCTTCTCTCTTCTCATTAAAGCTTAAAGAGGTAATTGCATCGGGGAGTTTTATATACTTTTTTGAGATCTGTTCATAATTTGCTAAATCATATACAAGAATATATCCGAGTTTTGTACCTAAAAAAAGAAACCTACTCTTGCTTGCCTCGCAGAGAGATATAACCTCGTCATGTATGCCTTTTAACCTTGCAATAACTTTTGCGCTCTTTGCATCCCAGACTATTGCGCCGCTCTTTTTATCGAGACTAAAAAGCCTTCCATCCCCTAGAAAATGAAGCTTTAGCACGGGAGAGGAGTGGGCTTTTAACTTGCCTTGCGGAGTCATCATAGCCAAATTGTATAGGGAGATGTTTTTATCGTAACCGGAAGTTGCCACCCACTTACCATCCTCTGTAAATGCTATGTCGGTTGCAAAATCTTTATGCGGCGGAAGCGTAAAAGCAAGCTGGGTGCTCTTTATATCAATGGCGTATATTATGCCGTCATCACCGCATGAAAACATATATTTTCCATTCGGGTCGATTGCGACACATGAGACCTCGCCCTGATGTCTATCCATCGTAGTAAGAAGTTTTTTTCCTTTTGTCTCAAAGAGCATAGATTTTTTACACTCTTTGTCAATTAAAGCAAAATATTCTCCATCCGGAGTAAACGAAACTACCTTTGAGCCCTGTCTTGTATGCACAACATCGACTTTTAGTTCATCCTTGAGACTTAAACTCTCTATATCCAAATACCTTATAGTTGTACGCGCATCAACCGCCAAAAGCGTTTTAGCATCCAAGATTTGTGTATATATTATCGCTTCGCTAAAACTACTTTTTTTTATTGGTTTCATTCTAGGCTTAATCTCTTATATAATTTTCTTCTTTTAGCACTTTATATATCATACTTTGGTGCTCTTCTCCCTTGGTCTCAACATGAACCGTTACGTTTGCGTCGCCGTAATCAAGCGATATGGAAGTTCTGTCATATGCAATATGCACTATGTTTGCGTTAAGCTCTTGAAGTATCTGCGTAAAACGCATCAATGAACCCGGTTTGTCAACCAAAGTGACCGTCAGCTTCATCTTTCTGCCTGATTTTAAGAGACCCTTCTCAATGATGACTGAGAGCAGTGTTACGTCCATGTTTCCGCCGCTGAGCACTAGTGCTACTTTTTTACCCCTTAAATGCTCTAGTTTACCATGCAAAAGTGCGGCAACACCTACGGCTCCAGCGCCCTCCACAACAAGCTTTTGCTTCTCAAGCAAGAAGAGAATCGCGCTTGCTATCTCCTCATCGTCTACGCTTATAAATCTATCTACGCTCTGTAGCATATAACCAAGAGTAATCGGCGAGGTGTCACGAACCGCAATCCCGTCCGCGATTGTTCTCACACTAAGCGAGTCTACGGCAGTTTTCAACTCGTAAGAATTTTTGAGCGCCGGCGCACCTTTCGCGCTTACTCCGATAACTTCTATGTTGGGATTTACGCTCTTGATGGCAGCAGCCATGCCCGATATAAGCCCGCCGCCGCCAACAGGTATAACAACAGCATCCAAATCCTGACACTTATCTAAAATATCAAGCGCCAAAGTTCCCTGACCTGCAATAACCTCTTCATCTTCAAAAGGATGAATAAAAGTCAGAGAGTTTTTCTTGCCGTGCTCAAGTGCATAAGCATACGCTTCATCGTAGTTTATTCCGTGCAAAATAACCTCTGCACCGTAGTTTTTTACGCCGTTTATCTTTGTAAGCGGTGTGGATTCCGGCATAACTATAACCGCTTTAATGCCAAACATGGAAGCAGAAAGTGCAACTCCCTGAGCATGATTGCCAGCACTTGCCGCTATAACGCCGCACTCTTTTTGCGCACCCTCAAGTGTTGCTATTTTATTGTACGCGCCTCTGATTTTAAAAGCACCGGTTACTTGAAGATTCTCTTTTTTTAAATAAACTTCACATCCCGAACTTTTGCTGAGATGCGGAGCGTATGAAAATGGCGTATCTACGACAACATCTTTTATGCGCTCTCTGGCTTCGTAGATTTTCTTTACATCAAACAACTACGCCTCCTCTCTCAAAACTCTATGCTCTACCATTGTGCACATATTTTGAACCACTCTCATGCCAGCCGCCTTAGCGCGAGCCGCAGCTTCATTGTTGACTATATCTTTTTGAGCCCAAAAAACTTTCACATCACCTCTTTGTATACATGCGTCTGCCACATTATCAAGCTCTTTTGGCTTTCTGAAGATATCTACCATATCAACTGCAAAAGGAACCTCTGAGAGTGAGCGGTAGACCTTCTCGCCCAAAATAGTCTCCTCTTTTGGGTAGATAGGGACGATTTTATACCCCTGCTCTTTAAGGTACTTTGCAACTCTATGACTCGCTTTTGACTCATCGGGAGAGAGCCCGATAATTGCTATTGTCCTAGTTATATCAAAAATTTCTCTTATCTCTTGTTTGTTTGAGTTTACTGTAGGGATTTCGCACTCCATGGAGTATCCTTTTAAAAAAATAGTTATGGATTATAGCCAAAATAGCTATAATCAACAAATTGATAATTTTTGTATAATAGTAAAAAATTTAACACACCAAAAAAGAGCATGAAAAAAGCACCACTTAATAGAAACATTGTCGGACTCGGAGCCAACAGCTTTTTTACGGATTTTTCCACAGAGATGATTCTTCCTCTGCTGCCTCTGTTTTTGGAGCGTTTTTTACATGCAACCAAAACACAAATCGGCATCATCGAGGGTCTTGCTGAACTCTCAGTGGCTCTGCTTATCGCACTCTCGGGCTTCTACTCGGATAGGCTCGGGCGAAGAAAAGGTATCGTCGTCTTTGGATACGGTCTCTCAAACCTCATAAAACCTCTCGCTTTTTTTGCCCAAAGTGCGACCATGATTATGACCATCCGAATAGGCGACCGCCTTGCCAAAGGGATTCGCGTTGCTCCAAGAGATGCTCTTATCAGCGCCTCTACGCCAAAAGGCTCCAGCGGTTTTGTGTTCGGTTTTCACAAGATGATGGACGGAGCGGGCGCACTGGTCGGCTCATTGAGTGCGTTTGCTCTTTTGTGGTGGCTCGGAGAGAGCGAAACGACCTTTCGAACCATTTTCGCGCTCAGTATTATTCCGGGGCTTATATCCATGGCAATTCTCATCTTTATAATCACGGATGTGCCCTTTACGCCCTCTCCAACGAGGCGTTTTCGCCCTAGTGCGCTTCCTTCTCAATTTTATTGGCTGGTTGGATTTCAAACACTCTTTAGTTTGGTTGCGATGAACTACTCGTTTATGATATTAAAAGCGGGAGATAACGGGCTCTCACTTGCAATAATCCCTCTTGCATACGCGCTATACAATCTTACGCAGTCCTTTTTTGCAATCCCCATAGGCAAACTTGCCGACAAATTCGGCAAAGCGGCTCTGCTCTGTTTTGTCTATTTGGCTTTTGGCTTGGGGGCAATCGCGATGTCTAGCGGGAGCGTTCTCGGAGCTTGGATTGGTTTTGCCATATATGGATTTTTTGCGGGAGGGTTTAACTCCTTGGCAAAAGCCATCATCTCAGACACCGCACCCTATGATTTGAAAGCGACCGCGTATGGAGTTTACTACACATCAGTCGGCATTGCGACACTAATATCTCTAAGTGCTGCGGGATGGATATGGGATGGCTACGGAAGCACTCTTTTGTTTCATATTGCCTCCATATCCGCCGTTATTTTGGCATTTGCTCTTTTTATAATGAGAGAAAAATTCTCTCACACAAACGACAACTTCTCCTGACCGATGCGGTAGAGTGCAAAATCGTACTTTAGCGGGTCGCTATCATCAAACTCTTTTAACTTACATGTAAGCTCAATGGCCGCTTGTAAATCGTAACTTTTTCTATCCAAAAGCCCCATTTTTTTTGAGACGTTAAAGGTATGTGTGTCAAGCGGAATAATAAGGTCGCTTTTATCGACTCCGCTCCACAAACCCATGTCGATATTATCCTCTCGCACCATCCATCGCAAGTACATCATCCACCTCTTCAGCGCCCCTGCTCCCTTTGTTTTTAGAGTTACTTGAGAGATTAGAAAGTTATACCCCATAGATGAGTGCGGGTAAATATCTTGCAGAGTTTTTATAAGAGAGTTTACACCCTCTATCGTACTTCTATTTTTGCTATACCCCATTTTAAAAATCTCTTCTAGCGTACTTTTTTCATTTAGTCGTTTAAGGGCGATAAAAAGAGCCGCCACATCTTCGCTTTTTTGAAATCTGTAGTAGTGATTTTTCAGCCCCTCTCTTATCTCATCATCACTTTTCTCCAGAAGCGAAAAATCAAGAGAGTTTAAAAACTTAACAATCTGCTTTACATTTCCATAAGCAAAAAGCGCGCATATAAGCGAGATACTCGGGTCTTTATACTTGTGTGCAACCATGATGGGGTCTAGCCGCTCTTCGCATATCTCGCCCTCGCAGTTACGCTTAGCAACTTCTAAATCAAGTAGTTGTTTTATATTTATGTCACTCATCTATTAAACCTCAAAAACTTTATCATTTTTTTAAGCGTATGCTATCACAAAATATAAATATTTAAACAAAATTTATTTCAATCTTCCCAAAATCTTTAAGGCTTGCTCCGATGTGATCTATCTTCAAAGTGGAGTTTGGTTTGCAGAGTGTGGCGTAGCCGAAAATATTTTTTAAAGCTCAATTATTATTTTAATTGACTTTGTTTTGCTATTATTCATTTTTAAAATTTAATAAACCGGAGTTCGCATGGTAGAATCGTTTTTAGCTTTTGGTCTGTTTTTTACAACAGCCGTTGCCTTGGTAGGTCTATTTTTATACCTTTATGCCATAGTTACCCCATATGATGACTATAAGCTCATTTTTCATGAGAACAATATGGCTGCATCTTTAACGTTTAGCGGTGCGATTATAGGCTTTTCAATCCCGCTTTACAGTGCGTTGGTAAGTTCAGTTTCTTATGGAGATTTTTTAATCTGGGGAAGCGTTGCTATGTTCATTCAACTTTTTTTCGCTTTGGTATTTACAAGAATCCCTAACAAATTTTCTCTCCAAGAGCAGATAAACGATGGTGTTGTCCCTGTTGGAATGCTCATGGCATTTTTATCTGTCTCCATCGGACTTCTAAACGCAGGTTCTATGAGCTACTAAAAGCACTAAACTTCCTCATTCTCATGCTCTTTCTCGTTCACATCGTCCTCGATGGGAATGCAGGAGCATGCGAGAGTTGTTTTCTCGCCTCTTCTTAAAAATACACACTCCAAAATAGCAAAAGCCGTTAAAGGGTTATCTATGCATACTTTGGCTAACATTACAAAAAAATATAAAACAGCACAAAAGGTAAATTATGGGTTTAAGTATCGGTCTTGTAGGACTTCCAAACGTAGGCAAATCAACAACTTTTAACGCACTTACAAAAGCACAAAACGCGGAGGCTGCGAACTACCCGTTTTGTACCATCGAGCCAAACAAGGCAATAGTTCCTGTTCCTGATGTAAGATTGCAAGAGCTTGCAAAAATAGTCAAGCCTGAGCGCATCCAGCACTCTACTCTTGATTTCGTAGATATCGCAGGATTGGTTAAAGGTGCAAGCAAGGGTGAGGGCTTAGGAAACAAGTTTTTATCAAACATCCGTGAGACTGAAGTTATTTTGCATATTGTCAGATGTTTTGAAGATGATAACATCGTCCATACTGAGGGAAGTATCCACCCGCTAAGAGATGTAGAGATTATCGAGGGAGAGCTTATTTTAGCCGACATCGAAGTTTTGCAAAACAGAGCCGACAGACTTAAAAAACAGGCAAAAACCGACAAAAGTGCGGCTGCTGTTTTAGCTTTGGCAGAAGAACTTTTAGAGTATTTAGCTGATGGAAACCTTGCTAAAAACTTTCCAAAAGCAGATAGCGATGAGTTTAAGCAGCTAAACCATGAGGTAAGACTCTTAACCGCAAAAGAGATTATGTACGGTGCAAATGTTGATGAAGATGGTCTGGTTGAAGATAGCCAATTTGTACTAGACCTCAAAGAGCATGCGGCAAAAAACAACTGTGAGCTTATAAAACTTTGTGCGAAGATTGAAGAGGAGCTAGTCGGTCTTGATGATGATGAAGCAGAGGAGTTTTTAAGTTCTCTTGGCGTTGAAGAGTCTGGACTTGGACAAATCATCCAAAAAGGGTTTGACAAACTAGGACTTATGAGCTACTTTACCGCAGGTGTAAAAGAGGTTCGTGCATGGACAATCCGCAAAAACACTACGGCACCAAAAGCGGCAGCCGTAATCCACAACGACTTTGAAAAAGGTTTTATCCGCGCCGAGGTCATCGCATATGAAGACTTTATAGCATGCGGCGGCGAAGCTAAAGCTAAAGAGGCGGGTAAAATGCGTCTAGAAGGTAAAGAGTACATCGTGCAAGACGGCGATATTATGCACTTTAGATTTAACGTATAGTCTAAAGTAGGCTACTCAAGACTTCTTTTAAAAGTTAAAAGCGCAAAAGCGAAGAAAAATAGCCCTATCAAAAAGATAGCGGCTAAATCGAGCCAGATTATCTCAAGCCCTGCCCCTCTAAATAGTATCGCCTGAGCTACCTCCATAAAGTGAGTCGTAGGCGATAGGTACATAACATACTGCAAAATTTTAGGCATACTCTCATAGGGAGTTATGCCTCCTGAGAGCATTAAAAGGGGCAGTACGACCAAGATAAACATCATCCCAAACTGCGGCATAGACTTTGTTATGGTTCCCATAAATATTCCCATAGAGGTTGTAGAGAAAAGAACGAGGAAAGTACCGAACAAGAAGAGAGGTATAGAGCCGATAATAGGAACATTCAAAAACATCTCAACAACCACAAAAATTGAAAAAACCACACAAATCATAATGACAAAGAGCGTTGAGAATATTTTTGCAAGCATTATCTGCACTGCATTTAAGGGCATGACCAAAAGATGCTCTATAGTTCCGTGCTCCTTCTCCCTCATCAAAGAAGCCCCCGCCAAGAGAATAGAGAACATCAAAATATTGCTTATAAGCTCGTTTATGCTCCCAAACCAGCTGCTTTGTAGGTTTGGATTGTATTTGTAGTTCGTAACTAACTCAATAGGTGCTACAAATTCAGGATTTGCAAAAAAAGCATTAACCTCTTGGTTGATTATTGCAGTTATATATCCGCCGCCGATTCCTGCTTGAAGCATCCTCGTGGCATCGATATTTAGCTGAATATCAACACTCCTGCCACTTAAAACATCTCTCTCAAAACCGCTTGGAATAACCAGTACAAACGTGTAGACTCCTGCGTCCATCCCCTTGTCTATCTCATCGTAAGAGATCATTTCAGGCGTCATAAATCTAGGCTTGTAAAAGGAGTCTATGATTCTCTGTGAAAGCGTTGATCTGTCTTCATCCACAAAAGCTATCGGCGCGTTGTTTAGTTCCGTAGAGGACTCCACCGCCCCCAGATAGATTGCTACGCTAAATGAGTAGATGATAAAGATGAACATAATCTTATCTCGCAAAAGAGTCAGTAGCTCCTTTAAAAAGAGACGGTAGATGATTGAGATGTGCTTCATCATTATCTCTCCTGCTTTTTTAGTAACATAAGGCTTATGGAGGTAATAACGACGATGGAGAGAGCAAGAGCGACAAAATCAAAGTAGTGCCCCTCAAAACCTATGTCTTTGCTAAATATACCCCTGCTTATGTTGATGAAGTATGTAGCTGGGAATATATTGCCTATAAACGCGCCAACGCCCTCGAGTGAACTTACAGGGTCTCTAAGTCCTGAAAAACTCACTGTTGGCAGCATGGTAGCTATCGCCGTTCCTCCAAGTGCCGCGATTTGTGTTTTTGCAAAAGAGGACATTAAAAAACCCAGACCCGTTGTCGCGCTTACAAAGAGAAGGGCTCCAAAAAACAGAACAGCAAAGTTTCCTGCAACTGGAACTTTAAAAACATAGACCGCAAGAAGCATAAGCCCTAAAAAGCTAATCATACTAATAAAAATATATGGAAGCTGTTTGCCCAGTAAAAACTCCAGTTTTCTAACGGGCGTGGCGTAAAAGTTGGTAATTGAGCCGAGCTCTTTTTCTCTCACAACGCTAAGAGCCATCAAAATGGATGGGATAAAGACCAAAAGAATCGGGATTACGGCGGGAACCATTGAGTTAAGACTCTCAAAGTCCTGATTGTAACGGTAACGCATCTCAACTCCAACCAAAGGTTTGGCGTCTACGTTGGAGAGCTCACTCAAATATGTACCGTGAAGCCCCTCCATATACCCTTTTATAGTCTCTGCCCTAAAAGATATGGTTCCGTCTATCCACGCCCCTACTTCTGGGTTGGAGCCTTTTTTCAGGTCACGCCCAAAGTTTGGCGGTATCTCAATAGCAAGAGCAATCTCCCCTCTTTTCATCTTCTCATCAAGCTCTTCGTAAGAGGTAAGACCCTCCTGCTCTAAAAAGTATCTTGAACCGGATATATACTCTACATACTCCCTGCTCTGCGGGCTTTGGTCATTATCAAGGACTGAAAACTTAAGATCTTCAACATCCATACTGATACCATAGCCCATAACAAACATCAAGATCACGGTTCCCAAAAGCGCAAATACCAAACGCACGGGGTCTCTTACAAGCTCCAAAGACTCTCTGTAGGCATATCCAAAAAATCTAAGAAGCGAAAAAAATCCGCTAGGCTCTTTGTGGCTGCTTTTATCTATGGCTATTGCGCTCTCATCCATCTCCTCTTTGTCCATCGCGCCATAGAGATACTCTACAAAGGCATCTTCGAGATTCTCTTTATCTTTGGACTCTGCAAGGGCTTGCGGCGTGTCGCTTGCAAGAACACGTCCTTGATGCATCAAAGAGACTCTGTCACATCGCTCTCCCTCATTCATAAAATGGGTGGAGATAAAAATAGTCACTCCATCCTCTCTGGATAAATCAATCAAAAACTTCCAAAACATATCTCTAGATATAGGGTCAACGCCAGATGTCGGCTCATCCAAAATAAGCATCTTAGGCTTATGAATAACGGCAACCGCCAAAGAGAGTCTCTGCTTTATTCCAAGCGGCAGATCATGGGCTAAAGCATCTTCATATTTTTTAATATAAAAACGCTCTAACATCTCCTCTACCCTCGCATCTATAAGACTTTTTTCAATCTGATAGAGATGTGCATGTAAAAAGAGATTTTGTTTGATTGTAAGCTCATTGTAGAGCGAAAAAGACTGCGTCATGTAGCCTACATCTTTTCTCATCTCCAAATTGTGCCCTTTTATGGGAGTCTCAAAGAGTCTGATATCTCCGTGCGTAGGAATAAGAAGTCCTGTAAGCATCTTCATCGTAGTAGTCTTACCGCATCCGTTTGAGCCTAAAAAACCAAAAATCTCACCCTGTTTGATTTTAAAACTCACATTCTCAACGGCAGTAAAATCTCCAAACTTCATTGTCAGCTCAAAAGCCTCTATTGCCAATATGTCATTTTGGATCTGGCTTTTTTCAGAGATAGGAAAATCTCTATGCTCTTTGGTCTGCTTTTTTGGCAGAAGCTCTATAAAAGCAGAGTCAATATTGTCCGTTTTTGTGATTTTTAAAAGCTCTGCGGGAGTTGTATTTGCGAGTATTTTACCATCATTCATAGCTACCGTATAATCAAAAAGTTCAGCCTCTTGCATATAAGCCGTAGCAATAAGCACGCTCATCTCTTTTTGCGTCTTGCGTATGAGCTCTATAAGCTTCCAGAACTCTCTTCTTGAGAGAGGATCAACGCCTGTTGTCGGCTCATCTAGTATAAGCAGGTCCGGGTCATGGATAAGCGCGCAGCAAAGACCCAGCTTTTGCTTCATCCCGCCAGAGAGTTTTCCAGCCGCTCTATCTTTAAACTCATAAAGTCCGATGCTCTTTAAAAGCTCATCAATTCTCTTCTTTCTCTCGTTTTTTTCAAGCCCGAAAAGTCTTCCAAAGAACTCAAGATTTTCATATACGGAGAGCAGCATATAGAGGTTTTTCCCAAGTCCCTGAGGCATATAGGCAATGCGCGAGGAGATCTTTTTTCTAAAAGAAGCGCTCTTTATATCGCCGCCCAACACCTCTACATTTCCGCTTTGAATTTTTCTAACTCCCGCAATGATGGAGAGGAGTGTAGATTTTCCTACGCCATCGGGTCCGATAAGTCCGACTATGCATCCGGAGGGGATGTCAAGAGTTATGTTGTCGACTGCTTTTGTTTTTTTGTAAAAGTGCGAAACATCCTTTATCTTGACAACATAGTTCATATTATTTATCTGTTTTTAGATAACTTTTTGGAAGATTGCTAAGGTTTTGAGGCCAGATGGCATCCTCTCTTAACGCTATGTAAGCAACTCCCGGAAGACCAGTTCGCACCTTCTCCATATGCTCCCTTAAGAGATTGTAGTCAATGTTTACCTTTACTCTAAACATGAGCTTTTCGCGCTCATCCTGCGTCTCTATCTGCTTTGGCGTAAACTGTGCTTTTGGCGAGATAAATGTCACTTTTGCAGGTATGGCTATATCCGGCAGAGCATCGAGAACTATTCTGGCTTCTGAGCCGTAGTTTATAAGACCCGCTTGTGAGGTCGGCAAAAATATAGTCATGTAAGTATTTAAGAGATCAAGCAGAACAAGTACGTTTTGACCGCCTCCGACTACTTCGCCGTTTTGTATCAATTTGTAAAGGATTCTCCCCTCTGTAGGAGCGTAAAGCGTACTCTCGTCTATATTGACTTTTATGGCGTCGTACTGGGCTTTTGCTGAAGTTATTGAGGCTTCCATCTGTGCGATATCGGCTTTAGCAGCCTGCAGGGCAGCTTTTGCGGATTTATAGGCGCTCTGTGACTGCTGAAAACTAAGCTGTGAGATGGCATCTTTTTTATAGAGATTTTGCGCTCTTATGAAATTTTGCTCTGAGAGTTCAAACTCGCTCTTTCTCTGCTCATAAACTGCCAAAGCATGGTTTTTTGCCTCTTTTGTCTGCTTTGTTTGAGCCTCTGAGAGGCGCAGGTTTGCATCAAGCTCTTTGCTGTCTAGTTTGGCTAACATCTGACCTTTTTTTACTATGTCGCCCTCATTTACATAAACTTCAACAAGCCGTCCCGGAATCTTTGATGCAATATCTATCTGGGTAGATTCGATTCTCCCGTTTCCAAAAGCAAAATCTTTTAAAAGCGCGCTCTTGCTTGATTGTTCCATTAAATAGTTATAGATAAAAACAGTTGCCGCTGCCGCAGCTAAAGCAAAAAGGGCAAATTTTAAAACTTTTTTAAACACTATTTCAACTCCGCAATCGTATCGCCGTATTTGACATGCTCCCCTGCTCTTACATGAACATCGAGCATATCTTTTTGCGCCAAAATAACTATAGTCGAACCCATCTCAAAACAGCCGAAATCATCGCCTTTGTTTAGATGCAGGTTCTCGTAACTGTATGCGCTGCTGTTGTGTACGTCTGCGTTGGTCTTTATTTTTGGCTCAAAAGAGACCTGCATAACTCCGACATTTAAGGCACTAACAAGCACCATATAGAATCTCTTTTTATCTGTTGTCTCACACAGCAAAACGACTCTCTCATTCTCTACAAAAAGATTTATTTTCTTTTTGAGTGAGGGTACATTTACAGGGTAGAATTTTCCGGGAATATGTACGGCTTTTAGCACTTTCAGGTTTGTAGGCATGTGGTAGCGGTGATAATCTTTTGGAGAGAGATAGAAGTTTATAAAAGTTCCATCTTCAACTATATCTTTCTCCTCTTTGCTAAAGTGCTCTCCCAAAAGCTCGTCGGAGTGATACTTCATCCCTTTTATCTGAAAGGCATGACGAACATCTATATCTCCGCACTCAGTTATAAAAGAGTCGCACGGCGATATAAAATCTTTGCTATCTAGCGAATAGTCTCTATCTTCTCTGAGTTTTCTTGTAAAAAGCGCATTTAAAGTCCGGTAAGTACTTGGCGCATGAAACTCGCTCATATCTAGACCCATTATCTTCACATATGAGCTGTTTATAAATTTCTGGATCGGTTTTGCAAACTCTTTATTTGCGAACTTTCCAAAAGTTTGCGATATCGCCGATGTTATATGTTTTTTCATCTCCTACTCCCTTATCTCTCTTTTTTCTGAAAGAAGCTTGCGCTTTGCTATCTCTTCAATTAAAACCGTGGCATAAGAGCCTTTTGGAAGCGAAAAGTTGAGCTCATACTGAGCTACTTCATTTTTGTATCTTCCCTCGACCTCCTCTGGATATACCCATGCGTATCTTCTCGTACCGTCTGCGTTTATCTCATCATCAAACTCTTTTTCAATCACTCTTGCCGCATTAGAAGCAATTCTTGCTTTTTTGCCGCACAAAAGACCCGTAACCGATATATTTTTTTCGTTAAACCTTTTGAGATCATCTTCACTTCCGTCATAGTCAAAGAGTCTTCCATGCGGATAATGCTCCATGATATCTCCGTTTATAAGCTTAAACGGATGCGTCTGAGTCTTCATTTTTGCAAGCTCCTCATTTGGCATATTGAGCAGAGGCTCCAACTCTTTTGTATCGAATTTTTGCACAAGCGCACTTATCTCTAGTCGTCTGCTTAGCCAAAGGTTGAAAAGATGGCTCTGGTATGCGCTGATGAGAAGTTTTCTGATTTTTACATTGCGCTCTTTCTTCTCGCCTTTTGCGATTTTTTCACCGTCAATATGGTTGTTTCCGTCTGTTCCAAAACGCTGATAACCAAAAAAATTAGGCATTCCGAATGTTGCTATGTTTTTCAAAGCCTCATCTATCTTTTTTGCCGCAGTCGGGTTTACTTTTTTTAACTTAATGTAAAACCTGTTGCCTTTAAGATGCCCTATTCTTATCTTGTTGTTGTGGTATGCCTTTGAGAGTATCTTTATATCTTCATGTTCAAACGCATCCATCTTTACTTCATGGGTTTTATGCAGTGAGATATACTGCTTTGTCATGGCATGCTTATCTTTTAGCCCAGCATAACCTATCTCTTTGTTTTGAATCCCCAAATATTTAGCGATGATAGAGACAAGCTCAAGAGTAGAGAGCCCTTTTTTTCTTACAAAGAGTACAAGATGCTCACCCTCGCCGCTTAACTCATAAAGCGGTATCTCCTCCACAACGAAATCTCTTGGGGTCTGTCTAAAGTGAAAATCTATGCTTGAATGCGAGAGTGAATAAAATCTGTCCATAATAATCCTAGTAGTTTAAAAATGATGCGCTTTGCATCTGTTTTTGTAATGTTTTCTGGCACTTTGTGCAACTATAGTTATCGGTGTTCTGCAGAGTTTAGCCACTCTTTGCAGAGCCTTTTTGTCTCTTTTGTCAAAACCAAAAAGCATCTCGTACTCTTCCCCGCTGCACCCTACTCTCTTTGGTATACGCTTGTAAAAATTAAACCCTAATCCATTAGCAGATGAGAGCTTTTTTAGATCGCTAAAAAGACCGTCTGAAATATCCATGCCGCACTTTAGATAGCGTGAAGCCCTTGAGACAAACTTCTCTCTCAGTTTTATATTTACAAACTTTGAATTTTTATGAATTTTGCCAAGGTTTGTTAATCTTCTGAGCTCTTTGGCACTTCGACCAAGCTCCCCCGTATACGCAACCAGATAACCATGTTTGAGCCCTTGTCTTCTTAGAGGTTTGTCGGTCTGGGAGATAATAGTAATCGTAATATCAAGCTTAATATTGCCGATGGTATCTCCGCCGATAATCTCAACACCGTATTTTGCCGCCGTATCCTCAAATCCGGATGCCAGCTCTCTCATCTCTCTCATCGTCATGGACTTGGGCATCGCAACGCCCAGAAGTGCATACTTCGGCTTTGCATTCATAGCGATTGCATCCGAAATATTGACCGTCATAGCCTTAGCTGCAATCTGATAGTAGCTCATCCACTTTTTTTTAAAATGGACATCTTCGAAAAAGGCATCTTTTGAGTAAACACTAGAGCCTATCAAAGCCCCATCGTCACCGATATGAGCGTTTTTAAACTGAGATATAAAATAATTTTCTAAATTCAATAAAACTTCTTAAAATGCCTTAAGTTACCATTAAAGCCAATGTGTATAAAATAGCGGGATATTATACCATCTATATAGGAAATCCTACCATGAAGCACTCTATAAAAAAGATTTTCAACAACCTCTCTCTTTTTCTTTTATTGGCGACTGTGTTTGCAGCGTTTGGAGTGTTGGCAGCGGTTGAGCACTCAAACTCATATGAAAAAATTGACAACCTAAATAACCAAAAGCGAATTATCAGCTCTCTTTTATCTCTTCCAAAAGGTGACCTTGATTTGGCACTAATACAGTTTAACGGTAAAAGCACCCAGCTTCTTCACGACATTGATAAACTCCGCAATCAATACGAATTTAGTTTTGTAGAGAGATTTGTACTCTCAAACTCAAAAGAGTATCTGTCCGATTTGGATGAACTAAGTTCTCTCACAAGAGAGTTCAATAAAAGAGCGAGCGACTTCTATACAAAGAAAAATAACGGCGACAAAGAGAAAGAGGAGGCGTTGCAAAAAAGTTTTGCCTCTTTATACGATCAAATCAACCACATAGTTTTCAGAGCTATCTCATATAACCAAAAAAAGTTCAACATTCACAAAAATATAACCTTCATGGCATTCGCATTAATTTTCTTTATGGCTTTTTGGTACAGAAAAAGACTCGCGGCAATATATAAAGATATTGAGTACCTTTATGATGTGGACAAAAAGGGGTATGAAATATTTTCACAAGAAGCAGGTGCAATTTCTGTAAGGATAAGAAGAAAACCGGATATATCAGAAAACCCTGCAATGGTCGACCCGGTAACGGGCATCAACAACCTAAAAGGTCTAATGAGCGCTTATGCTGAGAAGAAAAATATCAAAGAGAAGAACTATACATCCGTTACAGTATTTGAGATTGACAACTTTTCAAAAACAAACAGAGTCTACTCCCAGGAACTGACACAAAACATACTCAAAAAAGTTGCATTTACAGCCTCCCTTCACAAACAGTCGGCGGATGTAATCGCAAGAACGGACTACAACCAGTTTACGGTAGTTCTCTCAAGAGAGAGCAAAGAGCTCTCATACAAAGATGCAGACATTATCCGCCAAAGTGTCTCCGAGCTTAAACTAACATCTCCAGAACTCGGGCCAATCAAGATAAAACTAAGCGGAGGGTTTGTCATAAAACCAAATCATGTATCTCTTGAAGAGGCTATTAAACAGGCTAAAAAAGTACTTGACTATGCCAAAGAGACAGGCGGAGATAAAATATCTCAAATAAAAGATTTGGCTCACAGCGAACTATAATATTTCTTACCCCTGTATTTCACCGCTACAGGGCGCCCTCCTTCATCTATTTCACTGAGTAAATATCACAAATCTACACACTTCCGGTCTCTAGTTTTGCCCAATATGAGTGATAATGAGTGATAATGGAACATTTTTACCTTTTATAACAACTTTTTATTATAGACAAAGGCTAAAAATTGTAAAATCCGCCTTATTTTATTCTTAATCAACAAAGGAAAGCTAATGGGTATTCCTATTTATACTTACGATGCAATTATTGTCGGTGCAGGTCTAGCAGGATGCGCCGCTGCAAGAGAATTACAAAATGCAGGCAAAAAAGTTGCAGTTATAACAAAACTACATCCGCTAAGAAGCCACTCCGGAGCTGCACAAGGCGGCGTAAATGCAGCTTTTAGCAATGAGGACAGCGTTGAGCTGCATGAGTTTGACACCGTAAAAGGGAGTGACTATTTAGCTGATCAAGACGCTGTTGAGTTTATGTGTAAAAATGCACCTGAGACTATCCGCTGGATAGAGAGAATGGGTGCTGCATTTAGCAGAACCGCCGATGGAAAGATCGCACAAAGACCTTTTGGCGGGCAATCATCCCCTCGTGCATGTTACGCAAAAGACAGAACCGGTTTAACGCTTTTACAAACTATTTACGAGCAGGCTTTCCGCGCCGGTGTTGAGTTCTGGGATGAGTGGTATGCTGCTGATATCATCTACAAAGATGGCAAGGTTTCAGGCGTAGTTGCGTTTAATATTAGAGATCTTCAAGTCGCTATCTTCAACACAAAATCGGTTATGTTTGCGACAGGCGGATACGCAAGAAGCTACAAAATCAACTCAAATGCACATGCAAATACTGGCGATGGTCTCTCGATTGTAGCACGTCACGGACTTCCATTAGAAGATATGGAGTTTGTTCAGTTTCACCCATCAGGACTTTCAGGAAACGGTGTTTTAATCTCTGAAGCTGCTCGCGGCGAGGGAGGACGTCTTCTGAACTCTCTTGGTGAGAGATTTATGGAAAAATATGCTCCAAATGCGATGGAACTTGCAAGCCGAGATGTTGTGTCTCGTGCTATTTTAAACGAGATAAGAGAAGGACGCGGTGTTGGACCCAGAAAAGATGCTGTTTTTATAGATGTAACTCATCTTGGAAAAGATCTGATTATGGAGAGACTACCTGAACTTCGTGAACTTGCCATGACATTTTTAGGTCTTGATATGATAAAAGAGCCTATCCTTATCTCTGCAACGGCGCACTACTCTATGGGTGGCATCCCTGTAAATATTGCAGGAAATGTTCGTAAAAACAATGACGAATTTGTAGAGGGATTCTATGCAGCGGGTGAGTGTTCTTGTGTATCTGTTCACGGCGCAAATCGTCTTGGAGCAAACTCTGTTCTTGAAGCGCTTCTTTTTGGTCGCTTTGTCGGCAAAACAATGGTAAATGAGATAGATACAATTGAACTTCGTGAAGCAACACAAGAAGATGCACAAAGAGCCCTTGATGAGATCGCTTTCGTACTAAACAACAACGGAAATGAGACAATTACGAAACTAAGAGAAGAACTTCAGCAGTGCATGACTGACAATGCCGGTGCATTTAGAACAAAAGAGACACTAGAGATTGCTGTTGCGAAAGTTAAAGAGTTAAGAGAAAGATTTAAAAACATCCGTATAAAAGACAAATCAAAAGTGTTTAACACTGAGCTTCAAGAGGCGATTGAGTTTGGTCACATGGTTGACTACTCTGCGTTTATCGTGGAGAGTGCTATTGCAAGAAACGAGAGCCGCGGTGCGCACTTTAGAGAAGATTTTAACACACGTGATGATGAAAACTTCTTAAAACACACTATGGCTTACATGGATAAAGATGGCAATATAGCACTTGATTACATGCCTGTGGTTCTTGGCAAACATGAACTTAAAGCAAGAAATTACTAAGGAGAAGTTATGAGTACAAATAAAATCACTACACAAAAAGTAAACTTCAAAGTATTTCGCTTTAATGCTGATGAAGATTATCTTCCATACTATGAAGATTATAGTATGGATGTTACTTCCGAAGAGGTTGTCTTAGATATACTAAACAGAATTAAGTGGGATTATGACGGAAGTTTTTCATACAGAAGAAGCTGTCGTCACGGCATCTGCGGGGCATGTGCCATCAAAGTAAACGGCAGAAGTACTCTTGCATGTAAAGAGAGTATGACTACCATGATAGAGTACTTTGGAAATGATTTGACAATCGAGCCTTTGAGTACAAAAAGAGCTATAAAAGATATGATTATCGACAAAGGTGACTTCTGGGAAAAACATGCAGCCGTGACTCCTTACCTAGCAGCTGACATTGATGAAAATCCTACATGTGAAAACCTTGTATCTCCACATGATGCAGAGGAATTAAACGATGCCGACCTTTGTATTCAGTGCGGAGCGTGTCACTATGCCTGTCCTGTTGTTGAGATAAACAGCGATTTCTTCGGTCCTGCAGCATTCGCGGCGGCCTACCGCTTTGAAGCAGATGTTCGTGATAGTGACTCTCAGAGACTTATAGATGTCAACGAAGAGAAACAAGGTGTTTGGGATTGTGTCAAATGTTTTGAGTGCGCAGAGGTTTGTCCAAAAGATATCAACCCTATTGAAAAGATAACAAAACTGCACCAGATGGCGTTTAAAAAAGGGGTTGCAAAGAACAACGTTGCAACTCGCCATGCTGTCGGTTTCTTACACTCTATCAAAAAGCACGGCATGCTTGATGAGGGCGGCTTGGTCCTCTACTCAGAGGGAGCTCATATAGTCAAACATATTCCTGTTGCACTTCAAATGTTTAGAAAAGGCAAGATTGTCATGCCTTGGAATATGCCAAAATCAGACAACCTTGATGAGATTCAAAAGCTTATAAAATCATCATCAACAGTAAAGTTCTAGGAGTAAAGTAGATGAAAAAATTAAAATATGCACTTTTTACGGGATGTACGGCAAAACAAAGTACTCCGGAACAGATGATGTCAACTCTGGCAGTTGCTAGAAAGCTCGATATTGAGCTTATAGAACTAACGGAAGCTTCATGTTGCGGCGCTTCTCACCTGCAAGACTATGATGACTTCTTATCGCTTGTACTAAATGCAAGAAATATAGCTTACGCTGAAAAGCATGGCTTAACCATGGTTACTATCTGTAATACATGTCAGTTAAATACTGCAATGACAAAGCATAGACTAGATAGAAATCCTGAACTAAAGGCAAAAGTCAACGAGAAGCTTGCAGAGGTTGGTTTAGAGTACAAAGGCACATCAAACATCATCCACTTTTTATATGCTATCATTGATGATTTTGGACTCGATAAAATCAAAAAGATGGTTGTGAGACCTCTAAGCGAGTTCAATATAGCTCCCTTTTACGGCTGTCACAACATCCGCCCTTCAGAGCTTCACGACGAGTCTCACAAACAAAAAGAGAACCCATACAACCCTACTTCACTAGATGACCTCATTATCGCATGTGGCGGTATGAATGTTGACTATGAAGAGAAAAACAAGTGCTGCGGATTCCACGTTGAACTTCAAGCTCCACATACTGCAGCAGTTTTAACAGGAACAGCTATTGCCGGTGCAACCGACCAGAATGCCGACATGATGGTAACACCTTGTCCACTTTGTCACTTAAAACTTGACACGCAGACAAAAAGTGCTTCTGAAGCAATAGGCAGAGAAGTCTCTCTTCCCGTTCTTCACATGCAACAGATGGTAGGTCTGGCTCTTGGATGCTCTCCTGCAGAGCTTGGTCTAAAACACCACGTCACAGACGTAAACTTCGTATAAAACTAAGAGCAGAGAGATTTCTCTCTGTTTTACAAAAGAGAAATCACATCCGTCATTATACAGATGGTAAATACTAGCATTATTGCAATCGCTGTGTTTGAGCTTGCCATTGTCATCAACAAAGAGTACAGCAATGATAATGGGCATAATGTCGTTCATATGCTTAGAAGAACCCTTCCCCGCTTTATCGGAACTGTGTGTGTTGCTTTGTCGCTTGAGGGGCTTATTATGGTTATCAAGTACAGCCAACTGGACCTGGCAGGGAATCTATATTATCCTGTAGCTATTATTATCAGTGCGGCTTTCCTACTGATAGCACTTGGTGTATTTTTGAAATTTTCCCCTACCAAGTAAGAAATTACACTCCAAACAAAAAATCCGCTGCCTTATGAGAAGAGAGTAAGTAAAGGCTTACAAAACATTTAATGACTCTTTTTGAGTAAATTAAGATAGAATTATTAATTGAATAAATAGTTTGCTCTTAACACTGCAAACATTTTATTTTATTTAACAATAGGAGTCTATTATGGCTATGACAAGTAAGGTAATAGGAATTATTCTCGTGGTTATAGGTGTTGGAGTTGCAATATGGGGATATCAACTATCTAGCTCTGTCGGTTCTCAGGTTACACAGGCTGTTACAGGTTCGGATACTGATAAAGTAATGACCTTCTACATTGCCGGTGCTGTCAGTTTTGTTGTCGGTCTATACTTTTTGGCTAGAAGATAAAATAAAAAGCAACATAGTAGATTAGTGACCAAAAGGCTCTACTTAGCCTTCGGTCTAAAAGCCTTTATAACATCCTCATTTGTCTCAATATAGGGTCCTTCTATAAGGTCTATGCAGTATGGAACGGCAGGAAATACCGCATCAAGACACTCTCTTATAGATTTTGGTTTACCGGGGAGATTTATAATGAGGCTTTTGCCTCTGATTCCGGCAGTCTGACGAGATAGTATAGCCGTAGGAACATACTGCAGGCTTACTTGACGCATAAGTTCACCAAATCCTGGCATCATCTTCTGACATACATTCTCTGTTGCCTCAGGCGTTACGTCACGAAGCGCAGGTCCCGTTCCACCTGTAGTAACCACTAAACAGCACTCTTCATCGTCGCAAAGCTCTATCATAGTCCTCTCTATCATCTCCTGCTCATCTGGGATACATCTGTAAAGTATCTCAAACTCGCTCTTGAGATAATCCTTCATACTTTCTTGAATAGCTACTCCAGAAATATCTTCGTATATCCCTTTGCTAGCTCGATCACTTGCCGTTATAACGCCTATTTTTATTTTGCTCATATATAATCTCCTATTTTGTTAATAAAAAATGATTTGCATTTTTGATGTATGTTACCGTAGCAACCTCCAAAAAAAACTCTCTTGCACCCTCAATATCTATAATTCTGTCCTCTCCACCGAGATAAACCTCTATCTTTACACCGCTTCGCACAATCTCTTTTAGTTCACTTATATCCCACTCATACTGCAGCAGCTCTTCAAGCTCTTCAATGGAGTTTTTGTCATGCTCAACTATCTTTTTCTCATAGGGTAAAAAGCATATGGAGATGAACTCTCTTAGGTAAGCGTCTTGATTTTTTCTATATCCGAGCAGCTGGAGTTTTTTAAACTTCTCATCTTTTGTCTGAAAAAAAGCAGCAGAGAAGAGCTGCAGTGTGTCTACGCGCTTTTTCTCAGAGAGCCTCTCTTTAGTTTCTCTAAGAGCTTTTATGGCTCCGTAACTAAATCCGCAAACAGTGTACTCGGATGAGTTTATATACTCTTCAAAGTAATAGTGCTCATTTTTTAGAGAAAAACCACTATAAAATTTCATTTAGTTTCTTTTTCACATCCGCTTTCGTGATACTCTCACGCTCGTTCAAAACGCTCTCTACATACTTTATAACACTCTGCATAGACTCTAAAAGGTTTCTCGTCTCCTCATAGAGTCTTTTCATCAAAATCTCTTTTTCATTCTCACTTGCTATAAGAGACGAACCCATGCCGTACTCTGCAATCATCATCTGGACTATCTCTTTAGCCTCGTCCAAATCGCCCTTGGCACTGCTTGCATGTTCACTGTACTTAATGTTACATGCGACAATGCCCGCTAAAAGCATCTTAACTCTTGATTCAAGTTCATGCTTTATAAGCGGCTCATCTGTTGCAGGAGTCAGTTTCTCGTTTGAGAGAAGCAGTTTCTCAAAAGGGAGGTCAAAGTAGGTCGCGCAGATTGCTTTTGCCGCCTGATAAGTTACGCGGTACTGCTTCTGCTCTTCACTTAACATCTGAAGTTTCTTTTTGCCAAACATTACCTTGTCTTTTACCTCATGAAAATGCTCTATCGTGACCTGAAAATCATGCCCTCTTATGGCAAGCAGAGATGCCTCGTTGACAAGAGCCGCCAATGATGCTCCGTTAAATCCCACAGTCATGTTTGCGACGGTATCGACATTTACGTCATTGGGAACTTTTTCTAAATATTTTGTAAGGATTGAAGCTCTCTCCCTCTTTGTAGGAAGTTCGACAAAAACTCTTCGATCAAACCTGCCCGCGCGAAGCAGTGCCGAGTCAAGCACCTCTATCTTGTTTGTAGCGGCTATAACTATAACACCGCTTGAGTTTTCAAAGCCGTCCATCTCCGTTAAAAGTTGATTAAGAGTTGCTTCCCTCTCGTCGTTTCTCTGTCCGTCTCTCTTTTTTCCAACAGCATCTATCTCATCTATAAATATAATTGAGGGAGAGTTGTTTTTTGCCGCCGAAAAAAGCTCATGAACCCTCTTTGCGCCCATGCCGACATATATCTGAACAAAAGAGGCGCCGCTTTGGTAGTAAAAAGGAACACCTGCCGCATTTGCAACGGCTTTTGCTATCATGGTTTTACCCACGCCCGGAGGACCTACTAAAAGTACGCCGCGAGGCATTCTCGCACCGAAACTTTTGTAGCGCTTGGGTTTTTTCATAAAGTCTATAATCTCTTCAAGCTCCATCTTTACGTCGCTTATGCCGCCGATGTCATTAAATGTAACATCGCTTTTTATGGACTCGATGGGTTGTGAATGCTCCAGAGAGGATTTAAATCTGTTGCTTGCAATATTGCCGGTATCTAACATCCTGTTTTTTTGAAGCCACTTAAAGAGAATCGTGCCGATTCCCAAAAGAAGAACCAAAAAGAGAAAGTAGGCTACAATATTTGAGCCGCTCTTTACTTTCACTCTGTACTCGCTAAGCATATCGGGGGAGATCTGCGAAGATGCGATTTTGTAAACCTCTTTGTCTGTTTGAAGATAGATAAAATCTTCAGAAGCCACAACGCTCTTTACGCTTTTGTTTTGAAGTATCGCAGTTGCATCTTTGAGAGAAATTGACTCTGCATTGTCTCTAAGCACCGCAAAAAGAACCAAGATTACCACCAAAAAAGCTGATGCGTATAGTGCTACTCTGTTCGTTTTAGACCCTACCATAGTTAGACTCCTCTCTTATCTCATACTCGCTCAGATTTATCCAGTTGCCTACCAAATCCTCGTCTGAGTCGATTATAATTTTGTTAAAATACTGATCGTACCCAATAAAAGCTCCATCTTTTTCGCTCTCTATAAGCACTTCAAGCTCTCCGCTAAAAGCCTTTCTAAACTCAAGATTTTTAGCTTTTACAATCTCTTGGAGTTCGTGAAGCCTCTCTTTTGCAACTTTTCCGTTTACCTCAGGCTTCATGACGGCTGATGGCGTGGAGTCTCTTTTTGAGTATGTAAATGCGTGCAGATGCGTCAGAGGCAAATCTCTCACATTTCTCATCGCTTCATCCCATAACTCTTTACTCTCTCCGGGATGCCCTGTGATAAAGTCTGTCCCAATCGCAAAACCCTTGCTTGAGAGGAGTTCAAAAAGCTCTCTGTCTTGCTTATAAACGTTTCGTCTGTTCATAAACTTCAACATCTGCGGAGATGTGTGCTGCAGTGCTATGTGAAGATGTCTCTCCAGCCAAGGTTCATCCAAAATCTCTTTGAACTCATCCGTTATCTGTATGGGTTCTACGCTTCCGAGTCTTATGCGTCTGACACCGCGAATACGTGAGATCTTTTTCATAAGAGATGCTAAGGAACTCTCTGTCTTTTGTCCGTAGCTTCCAACGTTTGTTCCGGTTAAGATAAACTCTCCAAAGCCGTTGCGGGCAAGTCTGGTTATCTGTTCAAGGACTTTATCCTCGCTCATGCTTCTCGCATCGCCGCGAACGTAAGGTATGATGCAGTAAGAGCAGCGAAAACTACACCCCTCTTGAATCTTTATAAACGCTCTGCTCTTGCCGATAAAATCATCAACAACGCTCTCATCTATGAAGTTTAAATCACCCGGCTCGTAAAAAGGCTCCTCTTTACTCAACATCTCATCTATTTTTATCTTCTCGCTCTGCCCAAATACACCTGAAACACGTCCCTGCTTCAAGAGATTCTCACCCTTCGTATGCGCGCCGCATCCTGTTAGGAAAATCTTTGCACCACCGCTGTTCTCGACATGAGAGATGTATGAACGGACATGAGTATCCGCTCCGTTTGTAACTGTGCATGAGTTAATGACGACTATATCCGCCTGACTCTCATCTTCCGTCACTTCATACTCCTGAAGCGAGCCCATCATCACTTGAGAATCATAAAGGTTAGTTCTGCATCCAAAGGTTTTAAAATATACTTTCTTCATAATCTATACAATCTCTTCATCTGTAGCAAAAGGAGGAGTTCTTTTTGCCGGTTTTTCTAGGTGAAGCATCTGCGTAGGGTATGCGATTGTTATATCGTCTTCTGCCATAAATGCGTCGATAATCTCCGTTGAAATAACACTTCTAAGAGTAAGTGTCGCGTAAGCGTTTGTAAGATACCAAGCGTCTATAGCTATGCCGTTTGACTCTATAAAAGAGAAAATTCTCGGCTCAACGTTTGTATTTTTAAGGCTGTACTGATTACGAAGTTTGTTGAGTTGTTTTCTTGTAATATCCGTGTACCCTTTAGAGAACTTCTTGGTTATCTCTTTTGCAAGGTGCATCGCTTTTTTATGGTTTGAGTCGTACGTAATAGTGATTTTAACGCCATCCCATACGGTTTTTAGCGAGCTATGCGTATAGTTTGCTATCATCCTCGTAAAAACATAGTTGTTTGGAATAAATATAATTCTTCCAGCTCTTCTGTTGTCCAAAATGGTTGTGAGAGTAATATCCTCCAAAATTGTCATTCTAAGAAGCGATATATCCATAACATCACCAACGTACTGCATACCATCCATATCGACACGTATCCTGTCACCGACATGTATGCTTCCGCCAAAGACAATCACAAGCCAGCCGAGTATGCTCATAAACCAATCTTTCATGGCGATGGCAATACCCGCAGACGCAAATCCTAGAATGGTAACGAGGTAGCTAACATTTTCAATATAGTTGAAAAATAGAATCAAGACAACAAGCGTAAAATTACCAAATGTGATAATCTTGTTTGCCATATAAAAACGTTCATTATCGGTTATATACTTTTTAACAAACAGCTTTAGCAAGAAGAAGAAAACAAAGACTATAAATATAACAACGCCTATTTTAGCGATTTTAAACATCTGAGCTTCAACCTCTTTGTTTATGCTGACCGTTATGATGTCCAATCTTTTTTGATACACATCAGCCGTAACTTTCATAGTATCAAGAGCAGATTCAAATCTCTCAAGCTGTTTGAGCTTTAGCTCCGCCTTCTCTTTGTATTCGCTCTGTTCATCAAGAGAGAGTATTTCGCCATATATACGAATCTCTGACCTCAAAAGAGAGATAAGATTTTTCAACTCATCTTTTTTCAAGACATAATCGTTAAAATCTCTATCCAAAGTTTTAATCAACGAAATACCGGCAAATATATCAAAAGGATTTTTTATGCTTGGAGTTTCGTCTATATTTGGAGGAGTTAAAAGATCCGAGAATGGAGAGCTATCCTTTTTCTTAAGTTTTTCTATCTGCGATGTCAATATCTTCTCTCTGGCTATCAACGCACTAAGCTCATCCGCTTCGCTTAGGGTTTTGTTCTTCTTTCTTTGAAGAAAATTTATCCTATCTACTATCTTCTCCAAACTCTCTCTGACATCCAAAGATGTAAGGTATGAGGAGTAGCTCTTCATCCAGACACTATCTTTTTTTGCTATTTTCTCCTCAATATTTTTAAGTTCTGATAGATATTTAGCAATTTTTTCTTTTTTTGCATCCTCTTGGGCAAGCTTTATTTGAAGCTCTTGTTCACTTATATTTTTATCGTTTGTTATATTGCTTGAGAAAAGAAGAGATGATGCAATCAGGAGAGAAAATATTATTTTTTTCATCTATCTTTTCCAAACTTATTTAAAGTGCACATTATCGTTCCGGTATCAACTTTATCGGTTATAACTACATCGCCTATACCAAGTGGCAAAATAAATGTTATAGCGGCGTCTGAACTCTTTTTATCGAGAAAAAATGCCTCATAAAATGCCTTTACATCCGCAATTTCATACTCTGTCGGCAGATTGTATTTTTGCAGAAGTTTTTTTACTCTAAGTGCCTCTTTTTCACTCATAAGATTCATCTTTAGAGCTATTTCGTTTGCCATAACTATACCGATAGCCACCGCTTCACCGTGTAAAAACTGTTTATATTTCGTCTCACTTTCTATGACATGCCCAAAAGTATGCCCATAATTCAGAGCAGCTCTGAGTCCATGCTCTTTCTCATCCTGAGTTACTACATTCGCTTTGGTCTCAACAGCCTGCTTAATAACATCATGAAGCACTTTGGCATCACTCAAATCTGCACTCTCTAAAAACTCAAAAAACTCTTTGTTGAATGTAACTGCCATCTTCACTATCTCTGCAACGCCCGCTGCAAATTCTCTTTTTGGAAGAGTAGTCAAAAAATAGGGGTCGATATATACGGCTTTGGGCTGATGAAAAGCGCCTACAAGATTTTTTCCGTACTTGTTGTTCATGCCTGTTTTTCCGCCAACACTTGCATCAACTTGTGAGAGAAGTGTCGTAGGGATTTGAATAAAGTCAATCCCCCTTTGGTAGATGCTTGCCGCAAATCCCGTCATATCGCCGATTACGCCGCCGCCAAAGGCAATAAGCATAGATTTACGGTTAAAACGATGTTCAAACAAAGAGTCCAAAATAGCATCAACACTCTCTTGGTTTTTATACTCTTCACCATCTTTAAGTGTGACGACATGGAGCTCTTTGGCACTAATATTTGAGAGAAGATAATCGAGATGAAGAGCCGACACCGTCGGGTTTGTAACAACTGCCACTTTTGTATCGAAATCTATTTTGGGAAGCTTGCCGATAGTTATATCATAAGAGTTGTCTACAACTTTTTTAAGTTCTATATGTACTTGCATTATTTATCCAAAATTTAATTAGATGTATAATACTTAAATAAGGCTAAAAAACGGCTAAATCAAATCTGCACCGGTATAAATATCTGATGATTTGCATCTAGTTTGTGGTAGAGTCTTTCGCTGTCGGTTGAGAGGGTCGAGTAGATTTTTCTTTGTGTTAATTTTTTTGTAAAAGGGATAATCTGTATAAAATCATTTTTTTGTTTTAGTTTTTTTATTGGATTTTCACTCTCTTTTATAATTTTAATGCTCTTTGAGAAGATTGTCGCAAGGTTGTAGTAGTGCTCGATTACCTGCTCTTTAGCCTCTTGATGTTCGTTCATATAGTTATATAACTCAATATTGAGACTCATCTGCTCGGAGACGTCAAATATAGTTGAGGAGATTTTCTCCAAATCACGATTATCTCCAAGTATAATAGAAGCATCCTTTACGCTTGAGAGCTCTCTGTCTGCTATTTTAAAAACAGGCACCTGCGCCTCAAACAGGACTCCTCTCATCTCATAATCATCAAATATCTCGTTTGGAACAATCACCAAGCCTACATGGTACGCTTTTATATCGTTAAAAAAACTTTTTTTGATATTTTGAGAATCATAGTTTATATCGATAATAATATTTTCTGCTCTATACTCTTTAACCATCCAAATAACATCAAAATCACTAGGATTTACAACCCTGATTATCAAAGTATGCCCAAGCTTATTATGCACAAAAATCGCTCTTTGTATAAAATCTTCTATCGTTTTAAGATTTAACAAATCCATATCCAAATAGAGGTAAAGGTTAGAGCCAAAAGGTTCAGGGAACTGCCCAAGCTCTCTCTTTATCGCCCTGTATACAGATTTTAAAACAGCAGGATCGCCTACTAAAAGCAGAAGGTCATTTGGCTGAATCATTCTTCGGCGGTTTGGCATAATTAGTTTTCTGTTTCTGTATATAGCAACAATGCGCCACTCTTTTTGCTCTATAACGCCGATGTGTTTGTAGATAAATGAACTTCCAAATGGAACAAGTACTTCCATTATCTCGCCCTCGCCTATTCCGACATTTTGAGCAATAACAGGAACATTAGGCAGGTAATCGATTAATCTTGAGGAGAGAATTTCATTGGAGTCAATTAAAACCACATTGGAGTCATCGTTTTCAAGCTTCCATTTGTTCAGAACAATAATGCGCAGCTGTTTTTTAATGCTTCTTATATTTTTAATAGTATGCTGAACATCCAGTTTGCTGTCCATAATGACAAGAACCTGCACAAACTCCATCTTAAGCAGATTTGCAAGCTTATAAAGGCTTGTAGGGTCAAACTCGTAAAATTTAAAACGTGACGGATTTACATTTTGATATTTTCTTGCTTTGGTCTCTACTACATAGTAGATATTCTCGCTTGTGTGAGTCTCTATAATCCTGTTTATAAAGTGTTTAGATACTTCACCATCACCGATAATTAATATTTTTTTCATATACCGTCTTCTAACTTTTTTTGTAGCATTATATCATTATAATTTTACTGCTATCTTTTTATGGTTTGCGCTTGCTTAACCCACATCTCTCTTTGTGCTTTTTTCCACTTTCTCTTTACGAAGTAACCGGAAATTTTAATCCACCCATCCATCATGCTGTTGGAGGTAAAAGATGTGCCCTTCTCCCAGAGCTCAATCTTCTCTCCATTGGCGGCGTCATAGATTACACTCTCTGTTTTTAAGCGAAAAGCACTCGCTGTAAAAGTTATGATTTCATTTTTATCAGGCGAGCTTTTTTTATGCTCTTCTTTCATCATCAGATCCGGAAAAGGGCTCTCTTCTTCACATCTGTTGCTATATATTAACAGATTATTTTCGTTACTTTCTTTGGTTTTTAAAAGAAACTCTTGCTTTTTTACTATTTTTTCTAATCTGTTTATCTCTTGAATCAACCTTTTATTTTCTATCTCCAGGTCTATATTTTTTGAATATAAAAATGGCAAAATTGTTAAAACTAGAACCAGTGCCCTCATCATAAACTACCTTTTTTGACTAATCTGACGCCCATTTCTGCATGGTGCGTATATGGAAATTGATCAAAAAGAGCCATCTCTGCAACAGAGTGTGTCTTACATAAACTCTCCAAATCTCTTGCAAGTGTTTCAGGGTTGCAAGAGATATACAAGATAGTATCATATCTTGAAGCAAACTCACATGTTGCCTCATCCATCCCGCTTCTTGGCGGATCAACGAATATTGTCTTAATGTTGTAAGAATCAATATCTACATCTCTCATTCTGTTAAACTCTCTTACACCATCAAGAGCCTGAACAAACTCCTCAACGCTCATGCGCACGAACTCTATATTTTGAACACCGTTTAGACTCATATTTGCTTTTGCGGCGTTTATTGAGGATTTTGATATCTCAGTAGCCAAAACTTTTCTGAATTTGAGTGAAAAAGGTATGGTAAAGTTGCCCGCTCCGCAGTATAGCTCAAGCAGATCACTTTCGCTTTTTGGCAGGTTTTTCAAAGCCCACGAGACCATCTGCTCATTTACCTTTGAGTTTGGCTGAGTAAAACTGTTCTCTACATAGTTGAACCTAAACTCCATTACATCCACATCTAAATGCTCTGTTACGTAATCCTGACCGACTACAAGCTTTCGCCCTCTGCTTCGTCCTATTATATAGATACCCAGCTCAGAGGCTATCTTTTTAGCAATCTCTCTCCAAGAGTCATCCAGCTTTCTATGATAGAGCAGCGAAACAACAATCTCACCTGTTGTCGAACTTAAAAAATCAGCACCGAAAAGCTTAAAGCCTATGTCATACTTTTTTATAGCATTTAAGAGCTTTGGCATCAAAGCGGCTATCGGTTCGCTCACCTGCGGACACTCATCAACAAAAACAATACCGCTTTTGTTGACATGATTCATCGCATAATAGAGCTCATCATCTTTATGCCGGATTTTAAACTCGCTTCTTGAGCGATAGTGACTCTGTGGGGATCTAAAAACAGATATCCCCCCATCGTAGTAGGGTTTAAATCTATCTTTGTTCAAGTCTACTTTTAACGAGAGTTGATGCTCATACCCGCCTTCATAAACTATACATGCACCACATTCACCGAAATATTTACAATTCACATTATCTACTTTTATATCTATTTTATGGAGGCTATAAGATTTCCGATTAATAAGTTCCAGCCGTCTATCAAAATAAAGACAAGAATCTTAAAGGGGAGCGCTATCATAATAGGCGGCAACATCATCATACCCATAGACATAAGGATGGATGCGACAACCATATCTATGACCAAAAACGGCAAAAAGAGTAAGAAGCCTATCTCAAAAGCGGTCTTTAGCTCACTGATTACAAATGCCGGAATGATTACCGAGAGAGGAACATCTGCAACGGTTGTAGGGTTTTGCATCTTTCTGATTCTAAAAAAGAGAGCCAAATCCTTCTCTCTTGTATTTCTAATCATAAAGTTTTTAAACGGAAGAGTAGTCTCATCAAACGCCTCTTCATACCCTATCTTCTCTTCTATATATGGCTTTATACCGTTTTCATAAGCTTTTACTCCTACCGGCTCCATCACAAAAAAAGTTAAAATCATCGCAAGCATAACCAGAAGCTGTGTCGGGGGAACCTGCTGCGTGCCCAGAGCTTGTCTTAAAAAACCAAAAACGATTACAAATCTCGTAAAAGTAGTCATGACAAGCACCATACTAGGCGCCAAGAAGAGAAGCGTTAAGAGTACTAAAACATTTAAAGAGCTTACAAGCTGCTGCGGCGAAGAGGGTGCAGAGAGCTCAAAGTTCATCGTCGGAATAGCGACGTTTTCAGCCCCGAAAACCGAGGTTGCTCCCAAGCATAAAAAGAGTAAAAAAAGTTTTAGCATTATCTCTGTGCTGCCTTATCTAAGACGCCTTGCTTGACTTTTTGTTTATCATCAGGGTCTGCACCGTAAAAATGAAGTTCGACTCTGCGGTTTTTCTCTCTGCCGCTCTCGGTTACATTAGTTGCTTTTGGGGAAAACTCGGCAAATCCTGCCGCATTTATACGCTTTGGGTCTACTCCGTTTAAAAGTAGTTCTTGCAATACCGAAATTGCTCTGGCAGAGGATAATTCCCAGTTGTCTTTATATGGACTGCCAGAACCTGGTAATTGATTGTCGGTATGTCCCTGCACACTTACTTTTGTCCGATTTGGAAGCTCTCCTACTATAAGAGCTATTCTTTTTAAGAAAAGCAGCGCATCTTCATTTTGAATTGTGGCACTGCCAGATTTAAAAAGAAGCGCAGCGGGGAGCTCAATTACAAAACCATCCTGTGCTTCTTCAAGAGAAACGGCAGGACCGTCGCCCTCTGCTGTCATCTCATTTATCTCCGTAAGTGCCTGCATAACTCTGTTAACTTGCTCAGATGTCTCATCTGCCGCTTCAATAGGTGTTGATTCTTGGATACGTCTTTTGGAAACTTCGGTTTTAATACCACCCTCTAAAACACTCATAGCTCCAGAGAGTGAGCCGATAGCTTCAGATATTTTTTTTGCATCCATACTTGACATGGAGAGAAGAAGAACGAAAAAACATAAAAGCAGAGACATAAGATCTCCAAAAGCTGCCAGCCACATTGGAAGACACTTTTCGCAATCAGGACACTTGTTTTTTTTCCTAGCCATTAGTTATATTGACTCACACGCTCTTTTGGAGGCAGATAGCTCAGTAGTTTTGCCTCGAGCGCTCTTGGAGCATCTCCTGATTGTATCGACATAATCCCCGTCAAAATCATCTCTTTAACAAGCGTCTCTTCATCGTTTCTTATGCCCAATATGTTCGCAATAGGTGTTCCCAAAACGTTACCGATAATCGCACCGTACATGGTGGTCAAGAGTGCAACCGCCATAGATGGACCAATTGCAGAAGGGTCAGCCATATTTAAAAGCATGGCAACAAGACCGATAAGTGTTCCAACCATACCCATAGCCCCGGCAAGTCCTGCCCATTGACTAAAGATAGATCCGTTTACCTTATGACGCGTACTTGTCTGCTCCATCTCAATCTCTAAAAGCTCTCTTATATTGTCGGGTTCATTACCGTCAATAGCCATGGAGAGACCTTTTTTCAAAAACTCGTTCGGCTCATCATTAACCTCACTCTCCAGTGCCAAAATTCCGTCTTTTCTGGCTTTTGTAGCAAACTGTACAAGTTTTTTGATAAGCTCGACTCTATCCTCTTGAGGAGGTTTTATAGCTACCATAAAAATTTTCACAAATGATTTCATTTGAGACGGCTTAAACGACACCATCAAAGCGCCGATACTGCCGCCGATAACGATAAGAACAGAAGGGATGTCGATGTAAGCGCCAACGCCTACCCCCATTGCCATAGCACCCATCAGAAGTGCGAAGACTAAAACAATACCTATGACCGTACCTAAATCCATTCAAATACCTTATAACAAAATATTGAGCTTATAATACCACAAAAAATATTAGGCTCTTCAATTAAAAAGGAATTTTGCACATTTAATTTCAAACATAAGCGCCAAAAGGTATAATTTGTCAAACAATTTAAAGAGTTAAAAAAATGAACAAAAACAGAATCAGTATTGTTATCCTGGCTGCCGGAAAAGGAAGCAGAATGAAGTCCTCTAAAGCGAAGGTTTTGCACACTATTTGCGCCAAAGAGATGCTCTACTACATTATAAAAGCCTCACGAGAAATAAGCGATGACATAACCGTTGTTATTGCTCATCAAAAAGATGCCGTACAAAAAGCCGTAAGCGATAACTTTAACGATATAAGTTTTGTCACTCAAGACGATATCAACTTCCCAGGAACAGGCGGAGCTATGAAAAATATCTCTATTAAGAATGAAAAAGTTCTGGTACTAAACGGGGATATGCCGCTTATAACAGCCAAGGCTCTTGATGGATTTTTACACAACAGCTCTGACATTGTGATGTCTATTTTTGATCTGCCAAACCCTGACGGATACGGACGCGTTATCATTGAAGACAAAGAGGTAAAAAAGATAGTCGAACAAAAAGATGCCTCAGAAGCTGAGCTGCAGGTAACAACCGTAAATGCCGGCATATACGCCTTCTCTAAAAGTGTTTTGGACAAATACATCCCTCTGCTAAATAACAATAACGCCCAAAAAGAGTACTATCTGACCGATATTGTCTCCATGGCAAGAGCCGACGGGCTGAGCGTCTCTCCTCTTTTGGTTGATGAGGAGCACTTCAGGGGCGTAAACTCTAAAAAAGATTTGGCAAATGCCGAGGAGATTATGCAGAAAAGAATCAAAACCAAATGGATGGAATCAGGAGTAACGATGCAACTCCCATCAACCATCTATATAGAAGAGGATGTGACATTTGAGGGCGAATGCATAGTAGAAAACGGATGCCGCATAACGGGAAGTTCTAAAATAATCAACTCTCACATAAAAGCGCACAGCGTTGTTGAAGA
>NZ_JACUTS010000015.1 GCF_014859695.1 Sulfurimonas sp.
AGAGTGCCTATTTTAGCCAAATAGTAGCGAAATAAAGCTAAAAAATGTATAATACCAAACTCAACTAACTATGCATACGCTAAACGATTGTATTGTATGTCGATGCGAGGCACAACTTTGCAGGAACTACTGGTAGTTTCAAGAAGTTGTAACGACACAGCGGCGTACAATACAATCGCCCGAAGGGTAAAAGAGAAGCTATTATCTACTTCGTTGTATCTTTTTGGATTAACCGGTTAGTCCTGCAAAGATACGTCTCATAGCTAATAGCTTCTCTTTTATTTATCGTATATATAGTTAGTTGAGCTTGGTATAATACCACAAATAAAATTTAGAAATTTTTGGAGTAGCTACATGAGAGTTTTGACGGGAATTCAGCCATCGGGAGATCTTCATATCGGGAATTATTTCGGTTCAATAAAGCAGATGGTAGAAGCTCAAAATGAGAGTCAGACTTTTGCTTTTATAGCAAACTACCATGCCATGACAAGCGTGAGCAACGGCAAACGTCTCGGTGAGCTTACAATGCAGTGTGCTACTGACTTTTTAGCTCTTGGCATTGACCCTAAAAAGTCAGTCTTTTGGGTTCAATCAGACGTAAAAGAGGTGCTTGAACTTTACTGGGTTTTATCCTCCTTTACTCCGATGGGCTTACTTGAGAGAGCGCACAGCTACAAAGATAAAACGGCAAAGGGAATCGCGGCAAACCACTCTCTTTTTTCATACCCTGTTTTAATGGCAGCGGATATACTGCTCTATGGCTCAGAGGTTGTTCCCGTCGGAAAAGACCAGATTCAACATGTTGAGATTGCCAGAGATATCGCTATCAAATTCAACAACCAATATGGAGATATTTTAACTATTCCAGAGTTTAGAGTTCAAGAAGAGGTACAAACCGTTCCGGGAATTGACGGGCAGAAGATGTCAAAAAGCTACAAGAATGTCGTAAATATCTTCGGAGATGAGAAGAGCCAGCTAAAAACCATCAAAAAAATCGTCACCGAAAATGTTGCCGTGGAAGAGCCAAAAGAGTATGAAACATGCAATGTTTACAATATGGCAAAACTCTTTTTAGAGGGAGAAAATCTAAAAGCGTTGCAAGAGCGCTACAAAAGAGGCGGCGAAGGGCACGGGCATTTTAAAGTCTATTTAGCAGAGGTTATGTGGGAGTACTTTAGAGAGTATAGAGAGAAAAGAGAGTACTTTGAAGCACATCAAGACGAGGTCAGAGATATTTTAGATATGGGTGCAATCAAGGCAAGAGAGGCAGCACTTCCCACCATCGAGAAGATAAGAAGCGCTACTGGGATAAAATACTAAGTTTGCTATTTTAAAGATATTGATTTAGATGCTATAAAGAACTTTTGTGACCAGATAGGCTCTCTTAAATCGAGTAGCGAGTGGACTTCATTATTTACCAAACGGTAATAGAGTGTCACTTCAACTCTGTCTGCTCCTCTTTGAACCGGAGTTTTTAGCACTCTTTTTCCATTAGCAGGCACACTTAAATCATCTGAAGAGCTCACGGCAAGGTGCGGAATTGTCGCTTTGCCTCTTTTGTCTTTATAGTAAGTCGTCAAAGAGAGTGCTTTTGTCTCTAAAACCTCATCGCTCTTCTTAAAAACAAGTTCTGCTATTATCTCTCTTGAACCAAATCCGCTAGGTATATTGTGTGGATTTGAATTTATTATAGATATAAAAACCTCTTTTTTCTTCTGCTCTACCTTTAAATCAAGTGCGCCCTCCCACATAGTATCGGTATGTGCGCCCGGAAATGCATGTCCTCTTACTTCTCTCTCTTTTGGCTTTTTGTTGTCTATTCTTAAAGTTGCCGCGATACCCTGTTTTTTTGACCCCATATGGCAATCAACACAAAGCTTGCCTCCATCAACATACTCTTTTTCCATATTTACAAAAACAAAATCAGAGGCAGATCTGTCGTTTGCATGACATACGAAACAGAGCTTATTGGGGTCTTTATCCATATACTCCCTATGCTCAACTTTATGATACGGAGACATTGCGTCGTCAAAAGGTCCTACCATAACACCGGATTTTGTCCACTCTACGCGGTTTATTCCTCTGACCGTCTCATCTTTGTCAGAGTATATTGCACCTATATTATGACAAACTACACAATTGATACCTTCGCTTATAACATCGCTCTCTAAGGCTTTTTCTACTTCTGAATCTTTATCAAGCCCCATAACGGCTATGATCTCATGCTCAATACCGGTACTTGTTACAGATATTCTTGGATTGTGACATGTCGCACACTGAACCTGCACACCGCTTAGGCTTTTTCTTGTTTTCTTGCTTACATAATCCGTAGTCGCTCTAAAGTACTCATTGTTTTCATAATGACTTTTTGCATGCCAAGAGTGCTCCCACTCATTTACTATATGAAGATGGCATGCTTTGCATTTTGTAGAATCACTAAATCTATCGTCTACCTCAACCGGCTCTGCTGCGAATAGAGTTGATATCGATATAGCAGCAATGATTAATAATTTTTTTTTCAATTTATCCTCTTTTCCTATCTAACCAGACCATCAACCCTTTTTGGGCATGAAGTCTGTTCTCGGCCTCTTTAAAGACTATCTCTGAGTGTTTTTCAAAAAGTTCTTCGCTCACCTCTAAACCTCTATAAGCAGGAAGACAGTGTAAAAACCTAGCTCCATCCTGCGCAAGAGACATCATCGCATCATCAACCATAAAACCTTTAAAAGTCGTGATGCGCTCCTCTTTTTCACTCTCCTGCCCCATGGAAACCCATGTGTCGGTCGTAACGACAGTCGCACCGGCAACTGCCTTTTCTGGGTCATTCATAACTTTTATAACCGCCCCGCTCTCTTTAGCAAAAGCAAGAGTCTCTTCAAGTACTCCGCTATCCGGCTCATAACCTTTGGGAGTAGCTATACGAAGCTCAAAACCAAGCTTTGCGGCAAGCATCATCCATGAGTGAGTCATATTGTTTCCATCACCCACGTATGCAGCCACTATGTTTTTATCCATACCGTACTCTACTAAAGTCATATAGTCAGCGAGAAGTTGTACGGGATGATATGAGTCTGTAAGTCCATTTATAACAGGAACTTTTGAGTAGTGTGCAAACTCCTCTATCATGGAGTGCTCGAAGGTTCTTATCATTACCATATCGCACATGCTTGAAATAACACGTGCCGTATCTTTTATGGGCTCGCCTCTGCCTAGATGGATATCACGGTTTGAGAGAAAAAGTGCATGACCGCCGAGCTGAAACATTCCAGCCTCAAAGCTGACGCGCGTTCTTGTAGAACTTTTCTCAAATATCATAGCAAGCGTTTGATTTTTAAGCTCTTGATTGTAAATTTTTGCTTTTAAATTTTTCTTGATGGAGAGTCCTGTCTCGATAATCTCAAGAATCTCCTCTTTTGTAAAATCTTTTAGTGTTAAAAAATGTCTCAAAATATGCCTTAAATTTTTTAAGATTTTCTGCCTCATTAGAGGCAAGCTTTAGTGTCATAGCGACTAGCGTAGCAAAACGGGCTTTGCTCATTTTGCGTTCAATAAGTTGTAAGCCGTAAGTTTATAGTAATTATCTTTAAGATTGCTTTTTTAACATCTTTGCAACCTCTTTTGCGTGGTAGGAGATGATGATATCCGCACCTGCTCTCTTGAAAGCAATCATTGTCTCCATAACAACTCTCTCATAGTCAATAAGCCCGTTCTTACCCGCCATCTTAAGCATCGCATACTCTCCACTTACATTGTAAACTGCCATCGGAAGAGATGTGTTGTCTTTTATCTCTCTTACTATGTCCAGGTACGCAAGAGCAGGTTTTACCATAAGTATATCAGCGCCCTGAAGCTCATCAGATATACTCTCCGCTACAGCCTCTCTTCTGTTTGCAGGATCCATCTGGTAGGATGCACGGTCGCCGAAACTCGGAGTTGATTCTGCCACGTCACGGAAAGGTCCGTAGTACCCTGAAGCAAATTTTGTCGAATAGCTCATAATAGGAAGGTTCTCATATCCCGCGCCATCAAGGGCGTCTCTGAGTGTAGCAATGATTCCGTCCATCATGCCAGATGGTGCTATCATGTCGGCACCCGCTTTTGCATGAACGACAGCCTGTTGTGCGGAAATTTTAAGTGTTGCATCATTGTTTACAGTTTCTAGTTTTTCATCAATAATCCCGCAGTGCCCATGATCCGTATATTCACAAAAACACAAATCGGTTACGACAAACATATCTGGATGTGCCTCTTTTACGGCGCGGATTGCTTTAGCGATGATTCCGTGTTCGCACAAAGAGTCTGAACCGATGGAGTCTTTTACATCAGGAATACCGAAGAGAATGATGGAGCAGAGTCCCAATTTTTTTATCTCGCCGCACTCTTTTAAAACCTCATCTATACTCATCTGAAATACACCCGGCATAGACGCAACCTCTGTTTTAATCCCCTCGCCCGAACGGACAAAAAGCGGATAGATAAAATCATTCACAGTGACGTTCGTCTCACGCACAAGCGAGCGAAGATGGGAGTTGAGGCGGGTTCTACGAAATCTTTGAAACATTATTAAACCTTTTTAGCTATAATTTTGAAAATATTTTACCGTCTTAAAGTAAAAAACAGGGCATTTTAATTGAATATAAAAATTTCAGAAGTAGCAAATTTGCCGACAGAGTTTGGTGATTTTAAAGTTAAAGTCTTCAAAGAGGGTCACAAAGAGCATCTTGTCATTTTCAAAGAGAAGCTAGAAGAAATTCCAGTAGTAAGAGTACATTCGGAGTGTCTAACCGGCGATGCAATAGGAAGCCTCAAGTGTGACTGCGGAGCACAGTTAGAGTACGCTCTCATTATGGCGTCTCAAACAAACGGAATGGTTATTTACCTCAGACAAGAGGGAAGAAACATAGGACTTTTAAACAAGATAAACGCCTATGCGCTACAGGACGTGGGGTTCGACACCATAGAGGCAAACCATCAACTTGGGTTTGAAACAGATGAGAGAACTTATGAAATGGTAACTTTTATTCTTCACTACTTCAATATAGACAGGATTAAACTCTTAACGAACAACCCAGACAAAATAAAATCGATAAGCGGTATTGAGATAGTAGAGCGCATTCCAATTATCATGAAATCAAACCCTCACAACGAAGCATATTTAAACGTAAAAAAAGAGGGCATGGGGCATCTGCTTTAAAAAAAAGGATACATTTTTGAATTTAAAATCACTGCTCCTAGAGCAAAAGATTGCGTTGCCCGATAACTTTTTTGACAATATCGCCAAATATAAAGAGCACCTCTTTAAGTGGAACAAAGTACACAACCTAACGGGTGCCAAAGATGAAAAAACCGTAGATAAGTTTATCTACGACTCCATATTTCCTATAACCTTTTTGCCAAAGTGCAAAAATCTTCTTGATATCGGCACAGGAGCCGGCTTTCCGGGGTTAATCCTAGCCATGGGACTTCCCAATACTGAAGTTACGCTTGTTGAACCTCTGGCAAAGAGAGCAAGTTTTTTGCAGTTTATCAAGGCGGATTTGAATCTTGCAAATGTTCGAGTTGTCAAAAAAAGAGTCGAAGAGATGCCGAGTGAAATTTTTGATCTTGTAACCTCAAGAGCCGTTACCGATACCCAGATGCTTTTAAAGTTGAGCGAGAACTTTAGAGACAAAAACTCAAAACTTCTTTTTTATAAAGGAGAGAGAGTGTATGATGAAGTTTCACAAAATATAAAACACAGAGTAATAAAAACAGAAAATAGACACTATTTGCTTATTGGGGAAGATGTATGATACTAAAAATTTTACTTGTAGTGGGCGTTATTGCGTTCGTCTACTTTATGTTTATCAAAAAAAGACCGACTATAGCAGAGTCAAAAGATGAGCAAAAAAAAGAGAAACCACAAAGTAGTGAGATGGTGGAGTGCCCATCATGCGGCGTCTACTGCTCACTGGATGATGCGATTTTAAGTAGCGGCAAATATTACTGCTCAAAAGAGTGTGTGGAGAAGAAAAGTTGATATTTTTCGGACATAGATTTTTAAAAAACGAAAACTTCTACCATATTTTTGATATAGACTCCATTCTCCATACTCCGCCCTCTTCTACCATCTACGTAGAGTTTGATGAAAAAAATCTAGACATCATCAATCATGCCGTTATAAACTCTCTCAAAGTTGCCATATTTGCAAAAAATATAAGAGAGATACTTTATGCATCTTCTCTTGGCGCTTCATATATCGTGGTAGAAAAAGAGCTTGCAAAGAGCGCCCAAAACATTGCAGAGAACTATCTTTTTGACGCAAAAATATTGGCTCTTACAGAAAATGAAGATGAGATTGAGGAGCTTGCTCTTCTGGGTGTTGATGGAGCAATCTTCTCTAACGCAATTATAAAAATTTCATCTTCATGATACAAAAATACTAAATACGGGAGGAATTGTGAAAAGTTTTTTAAATGACAAAATTTTAAAGACTATCCCCGTTGTATTTTTAATCGCTATTCTGCTTAAAATTACCTACTCTTACTTTGAGGCAAAAGAGAGGGAGTACGAATTTGCAAAAAAAGAGGCTGAAGTTTTAAACAGCTATGTAATTGAGAGCAGATACTACTACCAGAAGCTTTTTTTAAACGGCAATCTTGAGATAAACGAAAAGACTCTTCCGGCACTTCCTGCTTTTAGTTCTCCCATAATATCTGAAAATTTTTCTAAAAACAATCCTCTCAACATAAGCGTAAAAACAGTCTCAGACAGAGCTAGAAATGCTAAAAATCAAGCCGATAAAGATGAGCTAAAAGCTATAGAGTTTTTCAAAAAAAACAGAGATGAGACTGCCTATTTTAGCAATGGAAGGTGGCAGAGAAGACAAAAGAGTTAAAAGACTCTTTTTTATATGACAGACTGACTCATCTACCAAACAGACTGAAACTAATCGAAGATATTTCACAAAACAAAAATAGCAAATCACTACATCTTGCACTCATCAACGTAGATGCTTTTAAAGATATAAACGATCTCTACGGCTATGAGATAGGCGATGAGATTCTTATTCAAATAGCAAAACGCATTAGAGAAGTTTGCAAAGGTTCAAACTTTGTCTACAAGTTGCCAAATGATGAGTTTGCGATATTTACAACCATGCCCATAAGCGATGAAGAGTTTTTTGTTACGATTAAAAAAATGCTTAGCACAATAAGCGAGACAAAGTTTTTCGTAGCGGAGCAGTCAATATTTATAACATTTAGCTGCGGGATTGCCTCAAATCAAGAGTCGCTTTTAATCAAAACAAACACTGCTCTTCAAATCGCTAAAAAACACTCAAAAAGCATAGTTGTCTACAATGACTCACTTGATGCAAAGGAGCAGATTATAAAAAATATGGATGCTCTTTTGCTCCTTAAAAATGCCATAAAATACGACCTCATTACTCCATACTACCAACCCATCTATAACACCGGAACAAAAAAGATAGAGAAGTATGAGGCACTGGCAAGAATTATAACAAGCAGCGGTGAAGTTATCGCACCTTTTGTCTTTTTGGATATTGCAGTAAAGTCGAAACTATACCCGGAGATAACAAAAGCCATAATTACAAAATCGTTTGAGTTTTTTAGAGATAAAAATTTAGAATTCTCCATAAATCTCTCTATCGTTGATATTCAAAGTAGAGAAATAATGAAATTTATCTTGAGCAAGATTCAAGAGTTTAGCCAGCCTCAAAGAGTGGTTTTTGAAATTCTTGAAAGCGACAAAATTGACGACTATGAAGAGATAAAAGGTTTTATAAAAGAGGTTAAAAAGTATGGCTGCAAAGTGGCGATTGATGATTTTGGAAGCGGATACTCCAACTTTTCGCATATCTTAGAGCTAAATGTTGATTATCTAAAAATTGATGCATCGCTCGTAAAGTTCGTTACCACCGATGAAAACTCAAGAGTTATAGTAAAAACCATTATAAACTTTGCTTCCAATCTAGGGCTTAAAACAATTGCCGAGTTTGTGGAAGACAGAGACTCTCTGGAACTTTTAGAGAAGATGGGAGTCGATTTTATTCAAGGATATTACGTCGGAAAACCCCAGAGCGGACTAAATAGCAATTTTGAATCTATATAACCACTCTTTTAATCTCAGGTTTTAGAGAGGTTAAAACCTCATAGCTGATTGTTTTTGCATACTTTGCCACCACTCTGGCATCACTAAAGACCAAAAGCTTCTCTTCGCAGCCGGCAAAAGTGCTATTGTCCATCGATATTCTGCCAAGAAGCTCGATACCCTCAGGCGTCTTGTACCCCTCTTTTGCGCAACATCTCAAAAAACCATCCCCATAACCAAACTCATAGTTGCCTATAATGCAATCAGATGCAGCGGTATACTCTCCGCCGTAACCTACTCTCTCCCCCACCTTTAGCTCTCTTTGAGATATTTTATCTGCCCAAAGAGATAAAACAGGCTTGAGCTTCTCCATATGTAGCGCTTCTGGCAGCTCTAAGCATCCATAAGCGGCTATGCCGACCCTTGCCATATCTTCGTCAAAACTCTCATGTCTAAAGAGAGAGGCAGAGTTAGAGGAGTGAAACCGAAGCGTGCCAAAACCGTACTTTTGAGAGAGTCTTTGTGACTCCTCTTTTACTGTTTTAAAGTTCTCTTTTTGCCAAAACCACTCGCTTGTAAGCTCATCGGCGCTTCTGTGGTGGGTAAAGACCGCTTCAAGAACCAGTTTTGCATCTTTTATTTTTACAAAAGCCTCTTCAAGCTCATTTATGTCTATGCCGTTGCGGTGCATTCCGGTATCTACTTTTAACTCAACCCTGCAGCCCTGAGGGAATCTCTCGATGCTATTTATATCATTGATTGTATATCTTATTTTATCGTTCTTTGAGAGAGGAATCTCTGCCAAGACTAAGATATATTCAAAAAAATCGCAGACTGCCTCAGCCTCTTTTGCTGTGCGCACGACTGCTTTTTTGACTCCGCCCTCTTTTGCCAAAGATGCCATCTCCAAAAGTCCATGTCCGTACGCATTATCTTTCAAAACAAGAGCTATTTTATCTCTTCCTTTGGTACTTTTAGCGATAATATCGAGATTATTAAAAAAATTGTTTTTATTTAAAATTATGTAAGCCATAAGGGAATTATAGCAAATGAGAAGACTAATTGCAGAGTTTGAAGAACAGAGTTTTACACAAATTATATTTCCTCATGAAAATAGCGACTGGGCTCCATATCTGCAAGAGGCGCAAGATACTTTTGTAAACATAATTAACGAGATTACAAAGTACCAAGAGTGCCTAGTTGTCTGCAACAGTGTAGAGAGCGTAAAGAGCAGACTTAAAAACACTCAAAATCTCTACTTTGTAGAGTATGAAACAAACGACACATGGGCTAGAGACTGCTCTGCTCTTTGCATCGAAGATGACAACACTACCAAAATGCTCGATTTTACCTTTAGTGGATGGGGCGGAAAGTTTGAGGCTTCAAAAGACAATGAGATGAGTGCAGCGATAAAAAGATGCTACGACAAAGAGCTTAAAAAAATAGACCTTAGCTTGGAGGGCGGCGCTATTGAGAGCAACGGAATCGACACTATCCTTACAACCTCGGCGTGCATGTTAAACAAAAACAGAAACGCCTCTCTAAATAAAGAGCTGATGACAAAAAGGCTTCGAGAAGAGTTTGGGATGAGCAGGATTTTATATCTCAACCATGGCTATTTGGCAGGCGACGATACTGACTCACATGTAGATACTCTGGCTAGGTTTATCGATGAAAAGAGCATAATGTACGTTCAGTGCAAAGATGAGAGCGACGAGCACTTTCATGAACTAAAACTGATGGAAGAGGAGCTAAATGTATTCTCAAAAGAGTACGGATTTAGACTTATAGCACTTCCGATGACAGATGCATGTTACTTTGATGGGGAGAGACTTCCTGCAACATACGCAAACTTTTTGTTTGTAAACGGCGCTGTGTTAGTCCCTACTTACGGTGTCAAGCAGGATGAAGAGGCGTTAGAGATTTTTAGAAAAACATTCCCCGACAAAGATATTGTGGGAATCAACTGCTTCTCGCTTATAAAACAGCACGGCTCACTTCACTGCGTCACTATGAACTTTGCTCGCGGAGTCCTCCTCAGCTAGGATGGCAAATCCGCTATACATCAAATAAGCTCCAAGGCTTAACCCAAAAACTATTAAAACTACTCTTTTTATCTTCTCTATTTTACTCATAGTGAAATTCTAGCAAAATTTTGTCAATTCTTAACATTTACGTAACACTATCTTTATATAATACATTAATTTTAAAAATTAAGGTTGATTATATGATAAACAGAAAAATCATTTCGCTATCGTTGATAACGGCAGCTCTTTTAAGTGCAAATGAGATAGAGCTCCCTAAAATCAGTATTGAGTCCACCACAATCACAGAAGTAAGCCAAAATGCCCAGCTCTCTGCCGATTTGGCGCAGGCTCTAAGTTCTAGCGCACCTAGTATCGACATGAACAGAAGAAGCGGTATCGCAAATGATATCTACATTCGCGGTCAAAAAAGAGACAATATCTCCGTTGATGTTGACGGTACAAAAGTTTGCGGTGCATGTATTAACAGAATGGATCCGCCTATCTCACATATCGTTACAAACCAGATTGAAGAAGTAGAAGTAGTCGAGGGACCTTATGACGTTGAAAACTTCGGAACTCTTAGCGGCGGCTTAAAGATAACGACCAAAAAACCGACAGAAGAGCTCAAGGGAGAGGTAAACTTCGGTCTTGGGAGTTGGGGTTATAAAAAAATAGGTGCTAGTTTTAGCGGCGGTACGGAGAGAATCCGCGCACTTCTTAACTTTTCACATGAGTCAAGCGGGCAATATGAAGACGGCGACGGAAATACTATAGCAGAGCAGATTGACCAAGCTATCTTAGATGGAGCAGCTCCTGCAGCAACTGCTTACCAAGCCAAATACCACGATATTGAAGCTTACACGAAAAAAAGCGTTATGACTAAAATCTATATAAAGACTCTTGAAGATCAGGAGCTTCGTCTAAGCTATACGGGAAATAGAAGCGATGATGTACTTTATGGAAATTCAAAAATGGATGCTGCGTACGATGACTCGAATATCTACAGCATTGAGTACAACATTGACAACTTGACAAACAACTACAAAAATCTCAATATACAGTACTACTACTCAGACGTTGACCATCCGATGGATACAAAGTTTAGAGTCTCTGGTAAAACAAATTATCAAACAAACCATCTCAAAACATCTATGCAAGGAGTAAAGCTAAAAAACAGCTTTGAGCTAGACTCTTATAAGTTTTTACTTGGTCTTGATGGAACCAGAAGAACATGGGAGGGTGAAAAATATGGCACTGATGCAACTACGGGAGTTGAGAATGCACATGTGGTGAGTCTCACACACACGCAAACAGAAAACAAAGCAATCTTTGCAAAAGCAGAGAAGAGTTTTGGCGATTTAAAAATAGAAACAGGTGCAAGATTTGACTCAACTGAGATAACGCCGGATGATCCAAGCAAAAGCGCAAACGACTACAGTGCGCTTAGCGCAAACATCATGACCACGTACACACTTAGTGCGCAAAACAAAATCTTTTTGGGTATTGGTTCATCATCACGCGTGCCTGATGCAAGAGAGCTCTATCTTGGTACTCCTCAGATAGGAAATGAAAATCTTAAACAGACAAAGAACAGAGAGATTGACCTTGGATATGAAGCAACATATGAAAGTTTCACTCTTAAAGCAAAGACTTTTTACTCAATGCTTGAAGATTACATCTACTACACAAAAAGTACAAACAGCTTCAACAACATTAACGCAAGTGTTTACGGTGCAGAGTTAAGCGGCTCCATCTATGTAACGGACGCTCTTGTAATTAGCATGGGAGCATCGTACAAAGTCGGCAAAAAAGATGATGTTGCAGCAGGAGTAGATGAAGATCTCGCAGATATTGCACCTTTAAGAGGAAATATTTCTCTAGACTATGAGTATATGAACAATTCGATAGCGACTCTTGAGATGCAGGCTTCGGATAATTGGGATAAGATAGACAGCGACAACGGTGAACAAAAACTTAGCGGCTGGAGTATCTACAATGCAAAAATCAAACATACCCTCGACAAACATGTGCAAATAAGCGTTGGTGTTAACAACATTTTTGACAAAACATACGCAGCATCAAACACTTATGCAGATTTAATTCTCTTAACTGCAGGAGCAGACACTATGCTCCTAAACGAACCGGGAAGATACTTCTACACAAATCTTACTTTTAAATTCTAAGACTTTTTTTCTACATGCAATCTACATGTAGAAAAAAATAAAGCACCTTTTTATCCCAAACAAGCTAAAATCTCTCCATGATAAAAAGAGTCCAAACCAAACAGATATTTGTCGGCAGTGTTGCGGTAGGCGGTGATGCGCCTATCAGCGTGCAGTCTATGACATTTTCAAAAACTTCAGATGTTGCAGCTACAGTTGAGCAGATAAAAAGACTTCACTTTGCGGGGTGTGACATAGTCCGTGTGGCAGTTCCCGAGATGGAAGATGCTCTTGCACTCAAGTCAATTAAAGATCAAATTTCACTTCCGCTTATCGCAGATATTCACTTCAACCATCGTCTCGCGCTTATTGCCGCTGAAGTAGTTGACTGCATACGCATAAATCCGGGAAATATCGGCTCAAAAGAGCGTGTTAAAGAGGTTGTAAAAGCATGTCAAGCTCGTAATATCCCTATACGAATAGGTGTAAATGCGGGGAGTTTGGAAAAAGAGTTTTTAAACAAGTACGGGCAAACTTCTGAGGGTATGGTGGCATCAGCCGAGTACAACATCAAATTTTTAGAGGATCTGGGATTTAATGACATCAAGATCTCTTTAAAAGCCAGCGATGTGCAGAGAACGGTCGATGCTTATCGCATGCTGCGTCCAAAAAACAGCTACCCATTTCATCTTGGGGTTACAGAGGCAGGAACCCTGTTTCATGCAACAGTAAAGAGCTCCATAGGTCTTGGCGCACTTCTTCTTGATGGTATCGGCGATACTATGCGCGTAAGCATTACGGGAGAGCTTGAAGAGGAGATAAATGTCGCTCGTGCAATCCTAAAAGACAGCGGAGCGGCAAAGGACGGGCTAAATATTATCTCATGTCCTACATGCGGACGCATAGAGGCTGATTTGGTAAGTGCCGTTGGCGAAATAGAGAGACGCACCACACATATAAAAACACCGCTTAACGTCTCTGTTATGGGATGCGTCGTAAATGCCATAGGCGAAGCGGCTCATGCGGATGTGGCAATAGCGTACGGCAAAGGCAAAGGACTTATTATGGTTAAAGGAGAGGTTGTAGCAAATCTTGATGAGAGCGAACTTGTGGACAGATTTGTTCAAGAAGTAGAAAAAATGGCGAAAGAGACAGAGTGATGCAGGAAAATTTATACAATCTCGCTTTTGAGCGAAGCATCTTAAGTTCAATCGTTTTTGAACCAAGCCAGTTTGACGAACTTAGCGTCGCCCTGAGACAGGATGATTTTTACCTTCCTGCTCATCAGGACATCTTTAAAGCGATGACTCTTCTTCTGCAAAAAGATCAGCCCATTGATGAGGAGTTCATTAAAAAAGAGCTCATTAAGATGAAAAAGTTTGATGAGAGCGTTATGCTGGAGATTCTCTCTGCAAACCCTATCTCAAACACCAAAGCGTATGTCGATGAGATAAAAGACAAATCTCTAAAACGCCATCTTTTAACACTGACAACAGAGATAAAAAGAGTGACGGTAGAAGAGGAGTTCACAAGTGCAGAAGTTATCGACATAGTAGAGAAAAAACTCTATGAGATAACCCAAGACAACCAGACAAGCGACTTCAAAGACTCTCCGAAGATGACTTTTGACACGATGGAGTACATCAAAGAGATGAAAGCGCGCGGCAACAACGTGCTTGTCGGGGTTGATACCGGTTTTCATGAGCTAAACAAGATGACGACAGGCTTTGGCAAAGGCGACCTTGTTATAATCGCCGCCCGTCCTGCCATGGGAAAAACATCTTTTATACTCAACACCGTAAACAGCCTTATCATGCAAGGAAAAGGCGTTGCGTTCTTCTCGCTTGAGATGCCCGCTGAACAGCTGATGCTTAGACTTCTCTCCATCCAGACATCCATTCCTCTTCAAATGCTACGTGTAGGAGACATGAGTGATGATCAGTGGAGTTCACTAAACGGTGCGATTGACAAGATGAATTTTGCAAAACTTTTCGTTGATGACCAAGGTAGCATAAACATTAACCAGCTCCGCTCAAAACTGCGAAAACTAAAAAACCAGCATCCAGAGATAGAGATAGCAGTAATCGACTACCTCCAAATCATGCAGGGAGTCGGCAAGCAAGACAGACACCTGCAGGTCTCAGAGATCTCTCGCGGGCTTAAGATGCTTGCTCGTGAACTAAACATGCCTATTGTCGCGCTCTCACAATTAAACCGTGGTTTAGAGAGCAGGAACGACAAGCGCCCTATGCTTAGCGATATCCGTGAATCGGGTTCTATTGAGCAGGATGCGGATATTATTCTTTTTGTATACCGCGACGACGTTTATCTCTACAAAGAGGAAAAAGAGCGCGAAAAAGCGGCAAAAGCAGAGGGCAAAGAGTTTGTACCTACTTATGTTGAGAGGGAAGAGGAGAAGGCTGAGGTGATTATAGGCAAACAGAGAAATGGACCTACGGGCGTTGTTCATCTTATGTTTCAGAAAAAGCTTACCCGTTTTGTCAATGCAGAATCTTTCTCAAAAGGGATTGAAACTGTTTTTGAAAATGTGGACACCCGATCTGCAAATATCAATTTTGGCAATGATTCCATATCTATGCCGCCGCTCTAGATAGATGCTAGAGAGAGTCTCGCTTTTTACCTCAAAGCGAGACTCTCTACACTTTGTCTTACTCTCTTTTTTTATTCTTCTCGTCTCGCTTCTTCTAGAGTACAAAAATTACCAAGAGTTTATAGTTTTTGACTCAGCTCTTGTGGATGCAACCGTTTTAAAACAGTACACCAAAACTAAGAGCAACAGAACATATCAAGTGCTAAAACTAAAAAGTTCTGAGGGTCTTGTTTTTTATACAACAGCCAAAAAATCGCTTCAAGAGATTAAAAACAAAGAGATTTCTCTTGAAATATGGCCCAAAGATTTAACCTTTTACACATACCTTACAACATTTTACGGACCGAGTAAAATCATAAACATAAACGAAGGGAAGAGCGCAAAACAGAACCTAAACGCCTATATTTTAGCCTCACATAAAGAGAAGGAGGTTGCAAATATCTACCAAGCTCTCTATAGCGCAACTCCCCTAGATTACAGACTCCAAAGCGCTTTTTCAACTCTGGGAGTCTCGCATCTTCTAGCCATTAGCGGTTTTCATCTTGGAGTTCTCAGCGCACTTTTGTTCTTTTTGTTTCGTCCGCTTTACGCTTTTATGCAAAATAGATTTTTTCCATACAGAAATGCAAAAACCGATCTCTTCCTAGCTGTTGGATTACTGCTTTTTGCCTATACGCTCTTTTTGGATTCGCCGCCATCGCTTATCCGCGCTTTTGGGATGCTGGTTGTCGGTTTTGTACTTTATGACAGAGGCATTAAAATAGTCTCCATGCAGACTCTGTTTTTAACTATCTTGCTTCTCTTATCTCTCTTTCCAAGGCTCTTCTTCTCCCTTGGTTTTTGGCTCTCCTCAAGCGGAGTTTTTTACATATTTCTATTTTTAATCTACTTTAAAAACCTGAGCAAAATATGGCAATTTTTACTTCTGCCCATCTGGGTCTATCTCTTGATGCTTCCATTCTCTTTGGCGATATTTGAAAATTTTAGCATCTACCATCCGCTCTCAATTCTTTGGACGTCGCTTTTTAGCATCTTTTATCCGCTAAGCATATTTCTACATCTCTTAGGAGTGGGAAATCTTTTTGACCCTGCTCTTCTTTGGCTTCTAAATCTCGGCAAAGAGGGAGTTTTGGTAAGCTTAAATCAATATCTCTTTTTCTTCTATATCCTGCTGAGTCTCTGGGCAATCTTTAACAGGAGTGCCGTTGTCGTTATGCTTATCTTTTCCGGCTCTATTTTCATATACGCGATTTATCATGTAGCATAACTTTAATCCATATACAAAGACAATCCATGATGCATAGATCCACAAAAACAGAAACATAACGATAGAGAAGGAGCCGTACATGGTTGCATACGCTTTATTGTAAAAAACATAGTAGATAAAACCACTTTTGGCGACGCTAAAAGCTACCGATGTAACAAATGAGCTTATTAGCGAAGCCCTTGCGTGGATCTTTGTATTTGCCGCAATTTGAAATATCAGAAAAAAGAGTGCCCAAATGATGAGGTATGGAACATAGGGCAAAATATTGATACCTGCCATATACTCGCTGCTTGACATTAAAGAAGCAACATAACCGGTTATATAAAAAGAGACCCCAAGCCCTATTGGAGTAAGCGTTATAAGTGTCCAAAAGGTGGTTACGGACTGCCAAAACCCTCTCTTTTTTGCATGAAAAATCTTATTTGCAATATACTCGAAATTTTGAAAAAACAGAAGTGAAGAGACGATTATAACGGCAAAACTGATTATGCTCATCTTAACCGAGTTTTGCAAAAATGAGTTTATCTGCCCCATTAGAGCCTCAGATTGAACCAGCATAATGTTTGAGAAGATGAACTCCTGAATCTTCTCATAGTGCTCTGAGAAGTTTGGCATGGAGGTAAATAGAGTAAGCGTAATTACGAGAAGCGGGATAAGCGTAAAAATCGTATAGAAACTAAGACTTGCGGCATAAAAAGTAAGATCTTCATCTATAAATGCAGTTATAAAAAACTTCAAATGTTTATAGAGTTTAAAAACTTTACTTTTTATCTCTTGCATTGTCTTTTAATTCAATCCCATCTTTGCGGGGTTTAAAATATTGTTTGGATCAAACGCCATTTTTATCGACCTAAAAAGCGCTATCTCTTCGGGCGTAAACGCCATCGACATATAAGGCGCTTTTGCAAGACCTATACCATGTTCACCGCTCAGAGTTCCGCCTAAATCAATAGTCGCTTGAAACACCTCTTCTATTGCCTGATAAGCGATTTTTACCTGCTCCGGGTCTTTGCCGTCTACCATTACGTTTGTATGCACGTTGCCGTCTCCGGTATGCCCAAAACATGGGATTTTAACATTGTATTTATCGGCTATGGCATAAAACTTCTCTAAAAGTTCAGGCAGAGCGGAACGCGGAACCGTAACATCCTCGTTTAGTTTCTTGCTCCCATAAACACTGAGCGCCGGCGAAGCATTGCGTCTTGCAAACCAAAGATCAGCCGCCTCTTTTTTATCTTTTGCGATTTTAAACTCATAACAACCATTCTCTTTAAAAACTTTCTCAATTTGAGCAAGCTGAAAATCAAGATCATCCTCCAAGTTTCCATCAACATCAGTCACCAAAAGCGCGCCCGCATCCACAGGAAGTCCTTTGTTAAAAGTCTGCTCGACAGCACGGATAGTCAAGTTGTCCAAAAACTCCATAGCAACAGGCGTTATGCCGCTCGCCATAGTTTTATATACCGCATTCATAGCATCGCTGACACTGTTAAAAACTCCCATTGCAGTTTTTGTCATTTTAGGTTTTGGAATAAGTCTTAGAGTTATTTCGCTAAGCACAGCCAAAGTCCCCTCAGAAGCTATCAAGATACCGCTTATGTTATAGCCTGCCACATCTTTTATGGTTCTTTTTCCCGCCTTGATGATATCGCCGTTTGGAAGCACCGCGCGCGTTGCCATGACATAATCTTTTGTGATGCCATACTTTGCAGCTCTCATTCCGCCTGCATTTTCACTTACGTTTCCGCCGATGCTTGAGTACTCTTGGCTTGCCGGGTCCGGCGGATAGAAGAGTCCGACCTCTTCAACTGCGCGTTGCAAGTCCATGTTTATAACACCCGGCTGAACGACTGCGACCATGTTTTTCATATCTATCTCTAAGATTTTGTTCATGTGCTTTTCCATAGCAAGGACGACTCCGCCGCTGCTGGGAAGTGCTCCGCCTGTAAAACCACTTCCTGCACCGCGGGGAACTATGACAATTCTATGCTCATTGCAGTACTTTAGAATATTGCTTATATCATCTTCATCTCTTGGAAATATAACGGCATCAGGCTCAAAATGCTCACGTGTTGCATCGTAAGAGTATGCTATGAGATGTGCTTTGTCACTATAGATATTTTCATTGCCGACAACTTGACTAAAATAGTCCAAATGTTTTTTTTCTATCATCTTTTTTCCCTTCAAAATCAAATTCTTCAACTATATCTTCGAGCTTTTCGCCGCCGCTTTTTACTATTTCGTAAAGCTCTTTGTTGTTTGGGTTTGCTTTTGCCATCAGTTCATAGTAGTGAGGCTCATACTCTTCGAGCTCGTCACTTCCCTCTCCCCACCAATTGGCATCGATTTCAGGAACTCTCATATAAAAAGGAAGATTCAGCTCTTTTTGCTCTAACTTTGCATCTGTAATAGCCAATATTTTAAAACTTTTTGCATCTAATGTATAAACTCTCTCATCCAAATAGATAAAGACTAAACCCACAGACGTACTCGAACTCATCTCGGTAAAATCACTTCTAAGTGGTGTAGGGTGTCCGTTAAATGAGAGTATGGTAGCAAAAATATCAGGGTGTATCCACTGAATATTGGAGCTTTTTATGACCCTATAGTAAATATCTTCGTTTGGAGCAATCAGAAGAGCTCTAGTATATCCAAAAGCCAAAACAGCCGTATCGCCTACTTTAACATCCCATCTTCCGCTTGGAAGAGCACTGCTGCTTAGTGCATTAAACTCGCTAAGAGCTACTTTTGCAATTTTACTATTCTCATCAAAACTCTTCACTACGGCATTTTTTAAGATGGTAGTATGCTCATCATTAATCCCATGAACAATAAAGCCGCTCACTCCTACGTCAATCTTCTCAATTTCAATCGTAACTTCGGTTGCATCCTCATTAATTCCCACGACAGGGGATTTTACAACAACTCCAAAAAGCTCTAAGGCTATAATTAAAAAAACAATTATCTGCTTCATTTTTCTACTTTATAAATAATATAGTGCGATTATAGCAAACAAACCTCACACTAAGGCAAATTTTGTTAGAGTTTTAAAATTATTTTGAAAAATTTTATATTTACGGTTATATTTATGAGACAATTATTTATCTTTTTTTTATTTGTGACATCTATTTTTGGGGCAGAGGTTGAGACTTCCCGTTGGAGCAGCGGAGAGACATACCTGATGTTTTTAGAGAAAAACTCACTTCCCCTAAGACCTCTTTACTACAACTTAGACCAAGATGAACAACAACTTACCGAGGAGATCTATTCGGGTGTTCACTACCAAATCTCAAAAGAGAAAAGCGGTGAAATTTCTCAGATTTTTATACCTCTAAACGATGAGTTGCAAATCCATATATACAAACATAACGGGGAGTACTTTTTTGAAACTGTGCCCATTGTCAGTGAAACAAGAACAGAAGCGTTTACGCTTAAAATAGAGCACTCTCCCTATCTTGACATCGTAAGAGAGACTGGTTCCGTAAAGCTTGCGACAATCTTTGTCTCAAGTTTTAAACACTCGCTCAACTTCAAAAGAGACCTTCGCAAAGGCGACAGACTTGCTATGGTATATGAACAGAAATATCGTCTTGGAAAACCTTTTTCAATGCCTACTCTAAAAGCTGCCATGATAGAGATGAGAGGTAAACAACACTACATCTACTTAAATGATGATGGCAGATTTTACAACCAAGATGCCAATGAAATAGAAGGTTTTTTACTTGGAAATCCGGTTAGAGGAGCTAGAATATCTTCGTACTTTACAAAAAGAAGATTTCACCCCATTTTAAAAAAATATCGTGCGCATTCGGGAGTTGATTATGCCGCTTCAAGAGGCACTCCGATTGCAGCGGCCGGAAGCGGAAGAGTCGTCTTTATAGGATATACTAGAGGATATGGAAAACTGATAAAAGTGCAACATGAAGATGGTTATATGACTCTCTATGCTCATCAAAACTCATTTAGAAAAGGGTTAAAAAACGGCTCTTACGTGAAAAAAGGGCAGATCATCGGTTATGTCGGAAGTACTGGTCTCTCGACAGGTCCGCATCTGCATTTTGGACTCTATAAAAACAATCAAGCCATTGATCCTCTTCGCGTTGTTCAAGTGGCAACCAAAAAGCTCTCCGGCAAAGACAAAACAGCCTTCTTGCAGCTAAAATCAAACTATGACGAGAGCATAAATCTGCATATTGCCAATGAGACAAAACATGCAAAACTCGGAGTACCTCAGAGTGTTTGTTACTTTTACAATGGAGAGTTTTGTGTACAAGATAGACTCAATTCAGACTCTTAAAGAGCCAAGCTTCGTAAAACCCATATTGATAAACTACTCAGCTAAGGGCATTAACAGAAAATGGGAAGCCGTTGTAACACATGACAGCGTTGCCGTTTTGCTTTGGCATAGAGACAGAGATGCTTTTGTTTTGGTAAAACAGCTTCGAGCAACGGTGCTTAACAAAAATCCAGACAACGGCATAATGTACGAACTGTGCGCGGGCATAGTAGATAAAAACAAAAGCCTTGTCGAGATTGCCAGAGAAGAAGTTTTAGAGGAGTGTGGTTACGATATACCCGCAGAGAGTCTCACAAAAATCAGCTCTTTCTACACAAGCGTGGGAATATCCGGAACCTTTCAAACACTCTACTATGCGCTCTGTGATGACTCCATGAAGGTAAACGAGGGCGGCGGATTGGACGAGGAAGATATTGAGGTCGTCTATGTTCCTACCAAAGAGGCAAAAGAGTTTATGTTTAATGAGAGCTGCCAAAAAACTACGGGCGTTATGATGGCGTTTTACTGGTTTTTTGACAATCAACACTCTCTCTAAAAAAAATAAAAAGATTTATGTAAATTCTAGGCGCAGACAAGAAAGAATACTTTAGAAAAACTTTTATTTTTTTATCCAAATTCAATAGGGTCCATATCTATCTCTGCCAGCTCTATCTTGCAGGCAGAGACTGCTTTGATGATGTCGGTGCTTTTGTCAGAGCGCAGAAGTATCTCAAATCTGTACTTATCCGCAACCCGCTCAATGCCGCACTTTCCAAACCCGACTATCTCTACATTTGAAAACGCTCTCAAAGAGTCCTGCATCTGCTGCATCGCCTCCTGCGCTTTTATACCGTTTTTGTGTGAAAAGAGAATACGGCACAATTTTTTATAGGGCGGATAGAGCTCTTTTCTGTACTCTTTCTCGTCCTCTAAAAAATCCTCATATCTACCTACAAATGCGCTAAAAAAACTCTCGTTAAATGTTTGAACAAGCACTTTTGCACTCTCTTTTCTACCACTTCTTCCCGCTACTTGAACAAGCGTGGAGAGTGCTTTTTCTCTAGCTCTGTAGTCACTCATGCCCAGAATATTGTCAAGCCCCAAAACAACGGCTAAAGAGACACCGTGGTAGTCATGTCCTTTGCTGATCATCTGCGTTCCGACAAGTATATCCGTCTCTTTGTCGTTAAATCTCTTAAGAGCACGCTTGAGCTTGTTTGCGGTTGTAATGACATCTCTGTCAAACTGCTCTACATTCACCGCATCAAACTCGTTTTGTATCTCTTTGACAACCTCCGCCGTTCCAAGTCTTGAACTAACAAGATTTGGACTTTTGCACTCAGAACACTCCTGCGGTATTGCCTGAGCGAAGTTGCAGTAGTGGCACTTTAGCGATCTTGATTTTTGATGAATACTCATCCCCACGCTGCAAAATGGACACTTGTGTGTGTGTCCGCAATCAGAGCAGATAAGGTACTTAAAGTTTGCACGTGTCGGAAGAAAGACAATGACTTGCTCTTTTGCTTTGAGTGTCTCTTGCAGACTTGTCAGAATCATGGGGGAGAGTTTTTCGCTTGAGCGCTCATACACAAACTCTTTCTTTGAGCTAAAGTGTCCGCCTCTGAGTCTCACATACGGAAATTTTACGTAGGTTGTCAAACTCGGTGTCGCACTCCCCAAAACAACGCCAATATTGTGTATCTTTCCCATATAAATTGCAATGTCTCTTGCATTGTAACGCGGACGCGAAGATGATTTATAGCTCTCATCATGCTCCTCATCTACAACAATCAGTCCTAAATCTTTTACGGGCAGAAACAGAGCAGAGCGAGGACCTGCGATGATTTTTGCACTTCCGTCATGAATTTTTCTTAGAGCCTCTTTTTTCTGTTTTGGAGTAAGTTTTGAGTGCCACATGACGACAGCATCGCCAAAGTGCTTATGGAGCCTCTGGTTCATCTGCGGAGTAAGAGAGATTTCGGGCATAAGAAATATAGAACGCTTCTTCTGCTCTATCATCTCCTCAAAATACTTCATATAAATCTCTGTTTTTCCGCTTCCCGTATCGCCAAAAAGGAGTGAGGTTTTATGCTTTTTTAAAAATTCCAGTGCTTCGTTTTGTTTGGCTGAGAGAGTAATAGCAGAGTCCGTCACTGTGAGGAGCGTAGCGACGTGGCAGTCTCTGGGCGTTATGTCACTGTGAGATTGCCACGCTTCGCTCGCAATGACGGTGGATGCGTCATTATGAACAAGCAACACGTCATCCTGAACTTGATTCAGGATCTCATCATTTACATACCCAAGCATAACCCCAAGCGCTTCGCCGAGTGAGCAAAAATAGTATGCAGAGATAAATCGGGCAAGTGTTATCTGTTTTTGTGAGTAAGTCGAGTCGCAAACTTCTAAGATTTCGCTTGTTTTAAAATCAGGCTCTTTGCAAGAAGCAAGTAAAACCCCATAAACCTCTCTGTTTCTTACTTTTACTTTTACTTTTGTGCCGATAGCTATGGCACTTTGACTCTGGTAGGTAAAAGGCTCTAAGGGAGAGTTAAGAAGTGCTATGTTGTAGTAGTGCAATGTTTTAAAATTTTCATTCAATTATGGAAAGAATTTTTACGCAGCTCTATTGGAGTGATCACCCAATGGCTCGATATTTTTGTTTTCATAGAGATCGGTGATCGCAAAACACAAATCATAATCATTCCACTCTAAATCACCATCTGTTATAGAAAAGGTCTTAAAGAGTTCTAAATCTTTATACTTTGATATAGCAGGAATACGTGATAAAAATATAAAATTTTTAAAATCTATAACCCTCACCAGTCCGTCATTGAACTCTAGGCGAATTTGATAATCTTTGATATATTCAGCTTTGACAACTTTTAATACTTGACACATTACTTAATCCTCCCCTCTATTTTAAATTACTGATATACTCTGCATTCCCACGGAGACCGTGGGAACGAGAAAATTAGTTAATTAAGAGTTTGCACATTTCCCCATAAGTACCGTTTGTTGTACTGCATGTAAACGTGCCTCTTTTAGATACATCAGCCTCTGTGCTATCATAGTATGTAAAGACAACATCTATATTATTCACTCTAAATTTATATGTACCAGCAGCTGAACTGCTCCACTTTCCGTTTACCCCGGCTCTGTTTTCTATGGGATACATAAGAACGCCGCCGAAGAGTCCACCGTTGTCCATCTGATTATATGTATTTCCATTACATGTATAAGTACCTGTTCCATTTGGTATATAATCAGGACAACCTATTATTAATCTTGATTGTCTCTCAGTAATGATAGCAGAACGAACAGACGCGACATCCGCAATCCCTTTGGAGATCTCAGCATCAGTTCTTGTAGCTGCTAATTTTGGTACTGCTATGGCAGCTAAAATACCCAAAACTACAATAACAAAAATCATCTCAATCATGGTAAAAGCATTTTTTGATTTTTTCATAACACCTCTTTTTTATAAAGATTAACGAGCAACACTTTCACCTAACAATTTGGTTACGCCTTCTTCTACATCTGCGAACAACGAACATCCGACAAGAGTTCCATCAACGTCGCTTATGGTTAAAGTAGCGTTTTCATCCTGCGTAACTGTAGCTACTGCACATACGTTTGTATTTCCGGCTGTAACAACCTGCGCTGTAATTGTAGTTGGTGTTACAATTAAAGTATCACTTGCCTCCACAAAAGTATCTAGGTCAGGAACTCTTCCTTTTGCAGTAGCGGTAGCCTGAATCTGATTTACAGCAATTTTCCAGTTAGCTAACGATGCTGTAGCCTTTGCGTCGTTACGCGTTACAGCTATTTTTGGAATAGCCACAGCCGCTAAAATACCTAAAATAACGATGACAAATATCAGCTCTATCATGGTAAAACCGCGAGAAAATTTCATAAAAAACCTTCGGTACCAACTTTAAAATCATCCTAAGATAACTTAAAAATAACTACTTTATATATGCATTCCCACGCAGAGCGTGGGAACGAGAGAAATCAACGAGTTACACTTGAACCTGTTAATTTTATATCTCCTTCAGTAACCGTTTTAAACAATATACATGGACCAACACCAGTAACATCTACATCACTTATTGTCAAAGTACTTCCATTAGCATCAGTTACAACCGCACCTTCAGCACAAACACTTGTAACTCCACCACTTACAATTTGAGCAGTTATAGACTCAGTGCCAACAACTAAAGTATCACTTCCATCAATAAGAGTTGTCAAATCAGGAACAGTTCCAGTTGCAGTTGCAGTAGCTTGAATCTGATTTACAGCATTTTTCCAGTTTGCCATCGCTGCAGTAGCTTTCGCATCATCACGCGTAGCAGCCAACTTTGGAACTGCAACCGCAGCCAAAATACCTAAAATAACGATAACAAAAATCAACTCAATCATAGTAAAACCAGCTCTTTTCATAAGAACTCCTTGTATATAAAAAATTTGGTCACTCTTGTAACCTTAGAGAATATTATGAGGCATATAAGATTAATAGTTGCTTAAGAGATTTGGAAGTGGGACTTTTTTCTCATTCCCATCGAGGACGATGGGAATGCATACTCAATCTGGAACTTTAATTGCTTGTAGAGCTACAGATAAACAAAAAGGAGTTCCCATGAGCATAGAGATTTCAGCTTCACATCATCTTGCCGCAAAAGCGCTTGACTACAGAGCGATCCGTCAGGATATGATATCTTCAAACATTGCAAATGCCGACACTCCTTACTATAGACCAAGAGATATTCGTTTTGAAGATGCGCTCTCAGAGCAGAGAGAAAAAATCTTAAACCAGAGCACTCCAAAGTTGCAGATGGCTCAGACGAACGCTACTCATCTGCCACTGCCCGATGAGAAGAGCTCATCTATGCCAAAGAGATTCTTTAGAGACGGGCACATGGCAAGAAACGACGGAAACAGCGTGGATCTTGATGTTGAGACGACAGAGATGAGCAAAAACTCAATTATGTTTAACGCTCTGATTAGTTCCATGAAGAAAAATTCAGAGATCTTCAAAAGCGTTATAGACTCATCTTCAAAAGTTAGTTAAAGGTAAATTATGTCAAATTTTTTAAGCAGTTTTGATATCAGCGGTTACGGTCTATCTGCACAGAGAGTTCGTGTAAATACAATCTCTCAAAACATTGCAAACGCTCAGACGACGAGAACTGACGAAGGCGGACCATACAGAAGAAAAGAGGTAGTATTTAAGGCAATCAACTTCAATGAAGAGTTCAACAAAGCAATCAATGGAATGAGCGAGGGTGCAAAATACCAAGACCCGCTAAACGAGGGTGCGTTTGGCAAAAAGGTGAATCCTGCTATAATGAGCGTTATAGTTGACAAAATCTCACGTGATGACAGAGAGCCAAACCTAAAGTTCGAGCCTTCTCACCCAGATGCGGATGCAAATGGTTATGTGGCGTACCCTAACATTAATCCAGTTATCGAAATGGCCGATTTAGTAGAAGCAACTAGAAGTTATCAGGCGAATGTCGCCGCCTTTGAGAGTTCTAAAAACATGGCAAACAGCGCAATTTCGCTGTTGCAATAAGTAGAGGTATAACATGAGTAGTATTGAGAACATTTCAGGCATCTCCTCCGCCGATCTGTTAAAACAAAAAAGCAAGATAGAGGGTGCTGGCGGCGAAGATTTTGCCAAAACACTTAAATCTGCCATCAATGAAGTTAACGAACTTCAAGAAAAGGGTGACAAAGCCGTCGGCGATATAGCAACTGGGCAGGTAAAAGATCTGCACCAAGCCGCACTTGCCATCGGAAAAGCAGAAACTAGCATGAAGCTTATGCTAGAGATTCGCAACAAAGCGCTTAGCGCCTACAAAGAGTTGGGAAGAACACAGCTTTAAGGGCAACTTTTAGCTACAAAAAAACTCACAAGTTCGTCACCCTGAGTGAAACGAAGGGTCTACTTTGGTCTTTCAAGCTAGATTCTTCACTATGTTCAGAATGACGAGGTTTTGCTTAGAATGAGCATTAACACTCTTCATCAGCATAAAATGCTATAATCCATTTAAAAACCAAGACAGCCTAAAATATGAATAGCAAAAACACAAACAAAGAGAACAAAAGCAAAAAAATATTCATACTCTACTCACTCCTCGTGCTTGGTTTTTTACTCTTTTTAAGCGTTATGCTTTTAACAACCCTAAAAACGCGTGACCTTCCCTCCCTCTACACAAAAGAGAGCTCCAAAGCAGTCAGAGGCTCCATCATAAGTGCGGACGGTTTCCATATAGCATCTACCGCAAAACTTTACAAAGCAGTCGTAAATACACACTATATAGACCCAAAGAAGAGAGAGCTTTTTGTAGAGCTTTTTAGCATCTACTCAGGGATTGATGCCAAAGAGATAAGAGAGAAGATAAGCAAACAAAAAGGGGTTGTGGTTCTTAGCTATAACATTGAGCAAAAAGCGGCACAATATCTCAAGCAACTTGCCTATGAGCTTAGACGGCTCAATGTTTTCATTGAGAGAAAAAACCCGGCAACAGGCAAAACTTCACTGCACGGTCTTAGCATTATAGAGAGCGGAGAGAGCAGAGAGTACCCTTATGGGAAACTTTTAACACCCATCATAGGCTATCCGCATAAAATTGAAGATGACGGTTATACATATGTCAAAGGCGTCAAAGGGGTAGAGAAAAAGTTTGAATATGAACTTCAGGCAAAGCAAGATGCGCTAAGCCAAGGCAAAAGAGATGTGAACGGCTACATCATCCTAAACAAAGAGAGTTTTACAAAACCCGACATTAAAGGGCTTGACGTAAAACTAAATATACCCATTGCCCTTCAGCTTAGAATTGAGAAGATGCTTGATAAAATGAAGATTGAACTAGAGGCAAGAGAGATAATAGCTGCGGTGATGGATACCAAAAGCGGCAAAGTTATCGCCATGGCAAGTTCAAACAGATATCTGCCAAAAGCAATACAAAAAAGTGATTACCCCTCTCTGAACAGCTCTATGATTGAGTACAGTTTTGAACCGGGGAGTGTTATTAAGACTATCACTTTTGCTCTTCTTTTGGATCAAGGGCTTGTCAACCCGTATGATCTGGTAAACGGACATAACGGGCGCTTTAAAATCGGAAGAAAAGTTATAACGGATGAGCATAAGTTTGATTGGCTGAGTGCCGAGAACGTAATCGTGCACTCATCAAACATCGGAATTGCGCAACTTGCACAAAAACTCTCAGGAGTAGCTTTCAATCAAGGTCTGCTTGATTTTGGTTTTGCGTCCAAATCTACCCCTGACCTTGTCTATGAAAAAGTGGGCTCCGTTCCTCATATAATGCAACTCGAAAATGAGATATATAAGGCTACATGCTCCTACGGATACGGCATGCGTGCAAATTTGATGCAGCTTATCCGTGCCTACAGCGTATTTAACAACAACGGAAGAATGGTTACTCCAAGGGTTATAGAGCATTTTATCGACCAATACGACAGAGAAATCACTATTCCCGAACAGGAGCAGCCTCAGGTAATCAAAAGCTCAACTGCTCACAGGGTAAAAAAGATTTTAATCAAGACGGTCAATGAGGGAACGGGTGTAAAAGCCAAAACAGAAGGTTTAGAGGTAGGCGGCAAAACCGGAACGGCGCATATAGTCGAAGACAGAAAGTATGTAAACGAATACAATACCGCCTTTATCGGTTTTGCAAATGACCAACAAAGCAGATACACCATCGGGGCAATTGTTATTCGACCTAAAAAGAGCCAGTTTGCAGCTCAAACAGCAGTACCGGTCTTTAAAAATATAGTAGATACGCTGGTTGGAGATGGTTACTTAAAGCCAGATATTGTCAAGTAATCTTGTCGTTGCTACTTTAACCTCAACCAAAATCAGCGTATTGCCAATCTCAACTCGCTCAAGCCGGTTAAATTCGCGGTCTAAAATCTCTACATAAAAAATCTCTAAGGGTGCTAAAACTTCTCTCATGGCAGCTCTAATCTCTTTAGAATCAACAACTCCCTTGCTTACCATGGCACTTGAGAGTCTAAGGGAGGATGAGATTTTAAGAGCTTCTACCCTCTCATCTTTACTTAGATATGCATTTCTGCTGCTAAGAGCCAAACCATCTTTTTCGCGAACCGTATCGACCGGAACTATCTCAACGCTCATAAAAAGCTGCTTTGCCATTAAAGAGATAAGGTTTAGCTGCTGCGCATCCTTCTTTCCAAAATATGCTCTTGTCGGATTTACAATGTTTAAGAGCTTCATAACTACGGTTAAAACGCCGTTAAAGTGTCCCGGTCTGCTTTGGCCTTCTAAGACATATCCTCTTACTTTTGGTGAGAGGATTGAGACTTCATCCACTCCGTAAATGTCTCTTGAATTAGGAAAAAAAAGAACATCAACGCCGCTAAAGGAGCATATCTTCTTATCTGCTTCATCTTTTTTTGGGTACTTTTCTAAATCTTCACCCTTTAAAAACTGCGTAGGATTTAAAAATATGGAGACAACTACCATCTCGTTTTGCTCTTTTGCTTTTTTTATAAGCGAGATATGCCCCTCATGCAAAGCACCCATTGTCGGCACGAAACCAACGGATAGTTTTATGTTTTTAAGGTGCTCTTTTAACTCTAAGGGACTAGAAATAATCTTCATTTTAAGCCTCAATTTAATATAATCGCAATTATACACTATTGGATTGATTTTATGGATAATTACGAATATACGGAACTTTTAAAGAACCTTTCAAAAAAGATGAGCAATATTACGGGTGTAGTTGAACCGCATAAACTTCAAGCACGCCTAGATGAGATTACCGAGCTTGAAAACTCTCAAGACTTTTGGACTGATGCTTCGCATGCTGCACTGATTCAAAAAGAAAAAATACAGTGCGAGAGAAAACTTAAAAAATATGCCGTTGCAAAAAATGCCATAGATGATGCCCAAGAGCTTTACGAGATGGCTAAAGACGAAAATGATGAAGACACCATCAATGAGTGTTTTAAAAGTGCCCAACAACTTGAGGATTTTATCCGTGACATGGAGATTGAAGTACTGCTAAACGAAGAGACGGATGCTAACAATGCCATCCTCTCCATTCATCCCGGTGCAGGAGGCACGGAGTCTCAAGATTGGGCCTCTATGCTTCTTAGAATGTATAAAAGATTTGCAGAGAGACGCGGATGGAGCGTTGAAGTTCTTGACTATCAAGCGGGCGATGAAGCTGGCATAAAAGATGTCTCACTGCTTATAAAGGGTGAGAATGCCTATGGATACCTCAAAGTCGAAAACGGAATCCATAGACTTGTGCGCATATCGCCCTTTGATTCTAACGCCAAAAGACATACATCATTTAGCTCAGTAATGGTCTCTCCCGAAGTTGATGATGATATAAATATAGAGATAGAAGATAAAGATATTCGTGTTGACACATACCGCTCAAGCGGCGCAGGAGGGCAACATGTCAACAAAACAGAGTCCGCAATTCGTATAACGCATATAGCAACAGGCGTAGTAGTTCAGTGCCAAAACGATAGAAGTCAACATAAAAACAGGGCAACGGCTATGAAGATGTTAAAATCACGACTTTATGAACTCGAACTTGAACATCAAAAAGCAGAAGCAGCCGGTGTCACTAAAAGTGAAATAGGATGGGGACATCAAATCCGCTCTTATGTTATGCAGCCGTATCAGCAGATTAAAGATACGAGAAGCAACATAGCCTACTCAAACATCAGCGCCATACTAGATGGTGACATCGACAAGATGATTGAAGATGTGCTTATTTCTCAGAATCGCGCTTAGGCTTAGGGATAAAACTGTAGCCTAAAAAAAGGATTCCAAAAATCATACTAAGTATGGTTAGATACTGGATTTGTGCCTTTTGCGCATTTTTGAGCTCTTCGACAAACTTGGAGGCTGAAGGCTCTTGATTTTTCTTTGCAGACGATGAACTGCCGCGAACACTCGCCTCCATTCTTGCAACATTCGCAGCCGCTATCTCATTTTCGCTTACCACCTCTTTTGGAGAGATCCAAAAGTACAACATAAAGCCGACAACTAACATGACGACACCCGCAGTTCTAAAAATTATAATTTTATATTTTTTAAATATCTCTTTCATTCACATCCCTTTGTCTTATATATTTCTTTTTTAGCCCAATTAATTATTTACTGACCTTACGCACTTTTGTAAAAAAGTTTGTAAAATACCTTATAATTCTCGAAAAAGATACTTTTTCGTAGCTTTAGGGGGTTGTAGGGACATCTGTCCCTGCCACTAGAACGGACGAGTTCGTTTTAGTGCGTAACATCAGTTATTTAGAATAAATTATAAAAGAAGTCTAATGATTATTATGTCAAACTTCGCGTATGAATATACTTAAAGTAGTCATAATTGTATAAATTCTTTTTCAAAGTGAAAGACTTCACTAATCCCCCTATTATAGGGCTTTAATAACTATATTTATAAATTATTTGAAATTGATAAATTAATGTTTTGGCACTATTTACCCTCATCTGATGCTATCTAATGGGTCAAAAAGGGGTTGAATTTGATTTTTTACTGCTATACTTTTTTAATTAAATCATGAAAGGTTTCTAACTGTAATGAAAGAAGAAGTGAAAAGTTATGCTGGCATAAGAACAAAAATCATGAAAGACGGAACTAAAAACATAATGGTTCGATTAAGACATGACGGAACTAAATATCATGAAATGAATTATACTAAATTATTTGAGTGTGAAACAGAAGAAGACGCATACAAAGAAACAATTATTGTAAAAAGAAGAATTGACAATGGAGAAACTGACCCTTTTGGAAAAAAGAAGTCTGTTATCTTAAATGATATTTGGGAAAAATATAGTACAGAAAAATTAGAAGATGACACATGGAAAAAATCTAGTTATACAACTTATACAACTAATTATAACAAACGCATAAGAAATTCTATTGGTTGGAAACAAGTTCATTTAATAACATATAATAATATAGATAGTATTGTAAAATCAATGAAAGGTCTAGGAAAATCTAGCAAAAGTTTTATTAAATTGATATTGCTACCAGTTTTTGAAGAGTGTAGGAAAAATAAACTTATCAAAGAGAATATTATTCTTGATTTGAAATTAAAAAAGAGGAAGAAAGAAGAGAACAGAAAAATTAGTGATATAAGTCATGACGAGCCTCTTGATATAGTTAGAAAACTTTATAATACTATTCCTAAATATGAAAACATACATAAAAAAGATACTACTAATGAAGTTAGAGCTATATTTTATTTATTGCTTTTGACAGCTCATAGACTTCAAGAAATGATGGATTTAAAACAAGAACATATAATTCTTAAAAAAGATTTAATTATAACAACAGAGGATATCACTAAGACAAGAGAAGATTATCATTTTCCACTTCCTCCAGAAGTGAAAGATTATTTAACTAACAATGCAGATAATGAAGGAAGATTTTTCCCTAATATGATACAAAAAACTTTATTAAATAGGTGGAAACAATTAGTTCAACTTGCAGATGTTGGATTGAAGAATGGAAAAACTTTAACTATTCATGACACAAGAAGATTGATGTTATATGTAATGATTCATGATTGTGAGATTGATGTAGTAATTGCAGATGCTTGTTTAAATCATAAAGTTCAAGGAACAATAAAAAATTATATTGATATACCATATCCTATTATTGAAAAGTCTTTCACTAAATTTTGGAAAATAGTTAGAAACGATAAAGACCAAGAAGAAGAAGAGGAATTCACTTTAAACGATATTCCTCAAGACGTAATTGAAATGTATAAAAAAATGAAACAATCAAAGGTATTACAATGAGGCTTGAATTTTTTTTATTTCAATTTGACATATTACTTGGCAAAGGATTTATAGACTGCTATAATTCACAAAAAAATAGGTTCTTACTTGATGAAATTAAATAAAAAATATAAATTCATAGATTTATTTGCTGGAATAGGTGGCTTTCATATAGGAATGAGCAATCAAGGGGCACAGTGTGTATTTGTATCAGAGATTGATAATCATGCCAGAGCAACATATAAAGAAAATTTTTATAAAGAAGTTCCTGAAATATTTGATAATGACTTATTTAATAATGATATCACAGAGATAGACCACAGTACGATACCAGACTTTGATATTTTATGCGGAGGTTTTCCTTGCCAGCCATTTAGCCAAGCTGGTTATAAAAAAGGATTTGATGATGATAGAGGAAATCTTTTTTTCCATATAGCTAATATTATTGATTTGAAACGACCAAAAGCATTTTTTCTAGAAAATGTTAGACATTTGTTGAAACACGATGATGGTAAAACATTCGATACAATTAAAAATATTATAGAAAAGGAACTTGGGTATTCTATATATTTCAAAATAGTCAAAGCTTCAGACTTTGGTCTCCCTCAACACAGAGCAAGAATATTTATCGTAGGTTTTAAAAATGACACACTACAATCATTTAAATTTCCAGAACCAATACCTCTTAAAATGACTATGAGTGATATATGGGATGCAGAGTGTAGTAAAAAAGTAGGATATACGTTAAGAGTTGGAGGTCGTGGTTCTTCAATAAACGACAGAAGAAATTGGGATAGTTATTTAGTAAATGGAGAAGTAAAAAGAATAAGTTCTGTTCAAGGTAAAAAAATGCAAGGTTTCCCTGATGATTTTGTATTCCCAGTTTCTGAAACCCAAGCAATGAAACAACTTGGAAATAGTGTTGCTATTCCAGCAATTGAGGCAACGGCGGAGAGTATCATTAAGTATTTGGAAGAACTTGAAAAGACTTCTCCTTCTCACTAGAAACCAAAATAAAAAACAATAAATCAATCAGTTGGAGATATTTAGCCTCGAATGTGAAGTGCTCCCCTATAATGTCCGTCAATAAACCTTGTCCATTTTTTAATTGACTTGTCTTCTTCAGTAGTAGGATTATCATTATAGTTCTTGGGCATACCTTTTTTACTTCTGATACTAACAACTGTTTTATCAATGATACTTTCTGCAACCTCATTTGGTAATAAGTTTTTCCATGTTGCAAAATCAGTTGGATTATCAAATTCCCATAAACTGTCTGCTTGAATTTTACTATCAGAACTTCCAGTGCCCTTAAATAAAAAATATGCTAGTAATGGTACCATTGTAATATTCTTTATCGACTTAAAAGGACTTGTGTCATGACTCATTTTAATATCTTCTTGAATAATTTTATTTAATCGTTTGTTCCAATAATCATCAATAGCATTATCTAAGGGTTCTATGTCAAGCTTTATTCTATCAAAAACTTTTTTAATACCAATTCTATTTGTATGATTGATAAGGGCAGGTAAAGCACCTCTTTTCGATTTTAAAGACACATTGATATTGTTTATAGATACGTCAGCTTTTATTATACTTGGTGCTTTGTCTATTTTCAATAAACTACAATTTTTTTGAAGTTCAGTAATACCCATATTACATATATCTAATAGTGAATAGTTATGCGATGGATACTCAATATAATCCATTGTTTTTAGATTGTAAAATCCAACTTTCTCGATATTGTGTAATTTGTTATCTCTCCAATAAATCAAACTAAGTTTCGCTTTTAGTTCGTCAATTTCACCTTTATTTATCGCCATTGATTATCCTAAAATATAATTTAACAAAGTATAGCAATAAATTATTCACTTTACAAATCTAAACGATATTCCTGCTGAAGTTGTTGAAATGGATAAAGAAAAGAAGAAGGAAATAGTAAGGGCAGAGATAAAATCTCTTGAAAATAAAGATTTTGCCCCCACCCTTAAAAGGTTTTTTTTCTATAGGTAAAAAGGTATAAAACTATAGGTAAAAAGGTATTTTTATTTTATCAACTATAGGTAAAAAGGTATAAAACTATAGGTAAAAAGGTATTTTTTTACTTTTTGAAATCTTCTACATTACCCTAAAAACCTTTGTTGTGAGGAATCACTAAAAATCTCTATTATATATTATATTATAGAGAAGAGAGTCTCTATTATATCTCTACGCAGTCATTTTTGAAAATGCTTGTTTTTATAAAAACTAAGTATACCTCATAATTTTCTGAAGAAAATTATTCCACCCTCCGATTATTTTTCTTTTCGAAACAAGTTTCTCATTGAAAAATATATCGTTCCCCCTATTTATATTTTTAATGCCCTGCAGCAAAACTTATATCTATTCATATTTTTTCCACCTCTAAAGAGGTGGATGATTCCTTTTAATCTAGGAGTGATTTTCTTATATTTTTTTAAAAATACCTTTTTTTTTGACTTAGTATAAAAAAGACTTAAAATAGTTTATATAACAAATAAGGATTTAAAATGAATATTTCAAACGGAGATTATGCGAAAAGCAATAAACTAATAAATAGAATGGATTATATGGACGAAAAAAACAATAAGGTATCAATTACATTAAAAGAAGAAAAACTATTGGAATACTTCTTCTATTCACTTCAAAAAAGACATATTATTCGTAAAGAGATAAAAAAAGAAGATTTTTTTTGGACTAGTAAAGGAGTTTTTCATTTTAGTTTAAATGAAGAAGAGAATAGAACTGAACATCTTTTTTTAAAGACCGAAGAAGGAAATGTTAGTTTCGTTGATTTTGAAATGGATGTTAGACATTTAAAAAAGTTTATGAGAGTTGAAGAAGGAAATTATATTCAAGACCTTGAAGAAGTCTTAGGAAAATTATTTACTAAAAAAGTAGTTTATATTAGAACTACAAAAGACAGCATTGAAAATAGAAATGTTTCTCCTCTTAAAAACTTTGTTATTAAAAAAATGAATGTAGAGAAAAAATATAGATGTAATGTTTCTATAGATGTTGAATTTTTATATTTAGCAATTTTTCAAAATGGTCAATTTACTCCTCTAAACATAAATATTGTTAAAAATCTTCGTTCTAAATATTCATTAAGAATATATCAAGAAATAGAAAAAGCATTGAGTTTGAGACACGAAAATTTAACTTTGAGAAGCTTAAAATCCATGAATGATTTTTTTGGAACTACTCATATTATAAAATCTAAAATGGATCAAATTATTCTAAGAACTAAACAAGAGCTGTTATTAAATAAAATGTATTCATTCAAATATGAAGTTTATCAAAATGATAGTAAAGAATGGGTATTCAAAATCACAGATATTATAAAATTATTTGAAAATGACATTATATTTGATTATATATACAATTATTTAGATTTTAGACTATTGACACCAGAGATGCAGGAAGTGTTCAAATTAGAGTATTCAAATGACTATTTGGAAATGATTGATATTGATTCGAAAGAGATTAAAACTGCTACTTCAAGAACGACACATATTCAAAGAAAGCAAAACTAATTTTTTTAAAAATACCTTTTTTTTTTGACAAGGTATTTTTATTTTATAAAATATATGAATATGACAATAAAGGATTTAAAGTGAAAAATGAAAAGTTAAAAGATTTTAAAAATATGTTGATTAAAAGATTAGAAAATAGAACAAAAATATTAAATGAAAAAACAAGTGAATTAAACGAATTAAAAAAAGATAATGAATATATCAAAGGTTATTTAACTTGTCAAATAAACACATTAAAAAGTGATTTAGACACTATAAAAAATGACATTGAAATTATTAAATTATTAGAGAAACAAAATCAAATTCAAGTAAGAGAAATGAACGGGAATTTAAGAATTTTAGATTGTAAAGAATTTAAAATAGAGGTTTTATAATGATTGAAAATTTTTTAATAAATTATTTATTTTGGATTGAAAATAACTTCTATTTATTTATGTTTATAAATTTAGTTTCGTTTATTGGTTGTGTTATTTTTTTTAAAGAGTTCTTGAAGAAAAGAAGAAAAAATGATTGATTTGATAGATATAAATCTCTTTAATTTCATTGATTTTGATTTTACAAATATTTTAATTGAAGAAAAAAAAGAAGATTGGTGGAAAGAAAAAATGTTCAAGTGGATAGAAGATTTCGGACAAAGATTTTTTGATAAAAAAATTTGGTTTATTCCCGATTTCATCGTCGATTTAGTTAAATCTTTTTTAGGATTGATTTTATTTATTTTTGGAATTGTTGTTGTTTTTTTTCTTATTTCTTTAAGTCCATTTATCTACACTGTTTATAAACTTTTTAGAATGATAAAACCAAAGAAAACAGATATAACGAATTAAAAGAGAAAGAGAGTATCAAGCAGGAAAAAGGTATTACTCGGTTGCCCTACGGGAAACACGATAATACAAGGGGGAACTACTTTTGACAAAGGGTCTTTTATGGCAAAAAAACTATTAGTTATTTTTCTTTTGATTTATTTTTTATAATTTATAAGAATAAAAATTAAAAGGATTAAAATGAAATATGATACTGAAAGAAAGAGATTTACTTTTAAGACAGAAATAGCGGAGATATTAGAGAGAGAAGCAAAGAAAGTTTTAAAGACTGAAAGCGAATTCATAGAGGATTTAATTTATAAAAATTCAGTCGAGAGAGATAATCGCTTATCAAATAAAATAGCAAGAGATACAGAAAATTTAATGTTATTAAACATATTAAATAAAGAAGATTTAAGTGAATTATCTATTGAAGAGATATATAAAAAATGTAATGTTATAAACAATGACAAGAAAATCTATCTTGCTGAAAAAAGAAGCAAAGAAGTAGGATTTTATAAAGAAGTTAAAAAAATTGTAAATGCTGAAAACTTTGAAGAACTTATTGATAACTTGAAAAAAAGTGACAAAGATTATTTAAAACAATTAAGATTATTTGGTGCTGTATTTAAAGAATTAAATCTATTGGTGAAAAAGTATGAGTAAGAATTTTAAAAATGGTTTTAAAGCTCGTGAGAGTTTAAATCTTAAAAATGTTAAAACTGTATTTAAAGACATGCAGAAATCTTACGAGGGAGCAAATAAGACAAGACTTGTTAAATATATTCAAAAAGAAGATAATGTTTTTCAATCTGATAAATCTATTGAGAAAATGAATTTAAAGCACTTTATAATTTCTCCAATTGAACCAGAGCTGTATAAGAAACTTACAAAAGAGCAAAAGAAACAAGTTCAAGAAGTAACAAAGGAATGGACACATAAAACATTTAATAAATGGGGTTATATCGCGGGGATAGAAGATAATGAAAACAAAAGCGGTTTAGGTGTTAAAGAAGGGTTTCATGTTCACGCAGGAGTAAATGATAAATATTCAATAAAAGGAAGCATCGACTTATTAAGATTGAGAGAGGGGTTAGTTAGGGATTTATCTGAAAAATTACCTATTTCGATAAGAAAAAAACTTGGTTTGAAGAACAAAAAAGAAAGACAACAAGAAAAAAATGAAAGTAATTCTAAAAAACAAAAGTTCAATCATTTAAATAAAGTTAAAAATTCTGCTGAATATCAAAAAGAGATGTCAACTATTAAAGATATGACTGGTCAAATATCTAATATTTTTAAAGTCATGAATTTTCATAATGAAAAAAAAGAAGAGCTATCTGAAATACATAAATTGGATAAACACCATATTCTGAAAAAACAAGAACCTCTAAAAAATGAAATTGAACATTATAATAAATCAATAAAAAAAAGAGATGATGACATTGAATATATTGAGAAAAATATTTCTCAAAAAGATGAGCGGATAGGACAAGTTGAAAGTTATTACAATAATGAAATCAAACATTTAAAGTATTTCTTAGAAGACGAAGAAAGTAGTTTAAATTTTTATGCTGATGGGCAACATTCATTTTTTAAGAAGCTTATGAAAGATAAAAAAAAGGATGGTCAAATTTCAACTGCTGAATTTTTAGGACAAGTTGCTAGAAATAAATCTTATTGGAAAATGATAAAAGACGATAAGAGAAAAGAGCATGAAAATTATGTTAAATACAAACAAGAGCAAATGAAATCTGAAATAAAAGGTATTGAAAAGGATATCAAATTATTTGAATCTGATAAAAATTTATTGCGTAGATTAAAAGATTCAGATAATAAATCATTGAATATATCTCGTAAAGAGTATAAATCAACTAATGAAGAAATGACTAATCATTTAGATATTTTTAATGAGAATATAAATGAAATTACTGAAAAATTAAAAGTTTTTCAACAGGCTAAAACTGAAATGAGTGAAAAGAAAAAACAATCTATTAATAAAAAGAAAGATATGATTGAACAAGCTTTAAATTATGAAGATACACAATATCATAAGAAAAACCACATTGTGGACGGTTTTGCAGACGATATATCAGAAAAAGCAAAATTAAAAATTAGAACTGCTAGTGGAGAACATAAAGATGGTTTTCATTTTAATGAAACAAATCAAGAAATTCATATCCCTTATAGAAAAAATAATCAAGAAATTAGAGGAACTGTAATATTTGCTAATCTTGTTCGTTTAGTTAAAGAACAAACTAATTTATCAAAAGCTGAAATTATTGATATGTATGACGAAAAAACATTATTAAGACAACTAAAAGAAGTGATGAAAGAAGATAGAAAAATCAACAAAGTATCTATTCCAAACCTACGAACATTAGAAGAAGCACTTGCTAAATGTTATAACATAGAGATAGAACAAGAGAACACCTATGAATATATTACTAAATCAGAAGAAGAGGAAGATTATTCGTATATGGGTATGTAATACGCCATTGTGACGTTCACGGCTGATTCATACAAAGGAATAAAAAATGCTTTATAGGGAGCATGAAAG